>JAPORK010000175.1 GCA_026710285.1 Endozoicomonadaceae bacterium
AAATCAATAGTTTACAGTTTAATCCATAGTAGATTTTTAAAAACTGTCCTAAGTATTGTTTATTTAATTCTTTAAAAAATCTACATAAAACTCCGACTCGTAGTTTGTGATTGAATAAAAATCTCTTTTTAACAGATGGATAACGCTAAAAACTGCGTCATTGTGGCAAGGATTGCATACTCTCATACACATATATTTACAGTTTTTATTTATCTGTCGCGATGATATAGAATTGAAAAAGTTGTTTCAATACCCAGTGTAATTTCCGGACTAACTGCTTCGGCAGAGCAACTGTTTTCAGACTGAATCTGAGATAACACTTTGATTCAGTCTGCGGCAATACATTTAAGCGTTATCTGTAAATTGCCTGAAATATTTTTGCATCATTTCCTGCATGGTATTTTGATCTGATTCTGTTAGCTGCTCCTGCATTGCATTGACAAACCCTGCCAGTGCCCCCATTAGTGCTTGTTGTTGTTGCTTCGAATCTCCAAGCTGTTGATTGAGTTTGGTGATTTCGTCAAGTGCTGATTTATTAGTAGCATTAGCGTGTTGATATTGGTGCCTTAGTTTAACTTCTTTATCAAGCGCTGTACTTAGTTCCTCAGATGTAGCCTGCAGCTGTTGATTCTCCAGAGTAAGCTGTTGAATACGCTCTTTTTCAGGAGCTGATTTTTTCAGTTTCTCATCCATTTTAGTTGTTTCAGATTCGTAAAACTGCAGCTGCTCCCGAAGATTTTGATTTTCATCCTGAAGTTTTTGTGTCTTTAATGTGTACTTATTTTTTTCTTTTTCATAGCCATCTTCTGTACGCTTTAAAGTCCGTTGAAGTTCATTTATTTCATCTTTTGCTGTTTGAGCATGTTCATTCAACGCTTGTATTTTGCTCTGAAGTTGTTGTATCTCTGTAGCATTATTTGCGGCACTCGCTGTAAAATCATTTGATATTAATGAAGCAGGACTTTCGGCATTTTGTATAGCCAGCAATTGTTCCTGTAACCGTTCATTCTCATCATGTAAATTACCAATCATCTCTTCATATTGATCAATTAAGATTTGATTTTCATTGTTAGTAAAGGAGTCTTGTCCTTGTTGAGGAACAGCAAGCTTCATCACCTCTACTTCCTGTTCCAGCGTAGTCTTTTGCTCTTGTAACTGCGCAATTTCAGATTCCATTAATGCTAATTGTTGCTGCAGAAATTTAATTTGTTCATCAGATTCTGCTTTTGCATTTTTTAGTGTTGTCAGTTCAATATCTGATGGCTGTTTATGATGATTATCCACTCCGGCAGTATTAATTTGTGAAATCTCTTCCTGTTGTTCAGTAACCCTTAATTTAAGCTCTGCATTGTGTTTTTTAAGTATTTGAATCGTTTCGTTATATTGCTTATCTTTGTCTGCAAGCAAGTCACTATTTTTCTTTTCCTTTGCATAATACTCTTCAATTGTTTTGAGTTTTTCTTTTAATGTACGCCTTATTGTAAGTTGAAGATCTTGTACTTTTTTTTCTAATGTTTGGTTATATTGCTTATCCTTGTCTTCAAGCAGAGCATTATTTTTCTTTTCTTTTTCATAATATTTTTTTCTGACCTTTTCTTTCTCTCTTAGAATACGCTTTATTGTAACTTGCTGATCTTCTATTTCTTTTTTTAATTTATCAACATCAGTCTGTTTTGTCTGTTGTTGTAACGTTGCAAGCTCGTCTTGTAGTTTTTTTATTTCTTCAGCAGATTTTAATACCTCGGCTTCTTTTTGTTGTAAATGCTTACGGGCACTCTCAAGATCAGCTTGCGTTTTCTGTATAAAGGAGCGCATTACTTCCTTTTCCTGAAGTTCTGCCTGTAACTGCTGTTCCTGTATGCTCTGTTTATTTTTTTTCTGTTGAAGTTTTGCAGATTCTTTTTGTGCACTCTTGGTTTTTTGTTCAAGTTGCTGCTTAAGATCTGTTATTTGTTGTTGATATATACCGAGCTGCTGATCATTTTCAGTTAATTGTTGTGTCAGGGCTTGTTTTTCAGTGGAAAGCTTTTTTTTGTCGCCTGAAAGTTGCTGAAGCTGTTGGTGTAACTGTTCTGTTTTAGCAAAATCTTGTTGTTTCTCTGCTTGTAACACTTCTGCTTGCTGCTGTAATTTTTCCAACTGCCCGATCAGCTCTTTATTTTCTTCATCTAACTGTTGCCATTCATTAAAGTTTATGTGTGCTATGCTATCGCTCTCGTTATATTTTTGTTCCAGAGCAATGCTGAATTCCTTTGCCCGTTCAAGTTTTTGTTCTGTCTCATGGAGTGTACGCTGTAATTCTTGTTGCCGTAATTCAGCTGTGATTATTTGTTGTGCCTGGTACTCATTGCTTCGTTGTTGCTTTTGTGACTGTTGCTGGAGAATCTGGTGGTTTTTTTTCAGATCATCAAGTTGCCACCGATATTGTTGAATTTGGTGCTGTAAGTCCTTTTTTTCTCGCTGCGTTGTGGATACCAGCTGCTCATATCCTAGAATTTGGTGCTGTAAGTCCCTTTTTTCTACCTGTGTTGTGGATACCAGATGCTCTTTTCCAGAGACCTGATGTTGCAAACATTCTATTGTTTCTACCAGTTTATCAATAGTTTGTACTGCATTCAGCCGGGTTGTTTCAGTGTAATCATATCGACTGCGTAATATTTCCATAGCCCTTTTAGCTACATCGTTAAGCTGGTCCTGAGTCTGAATACTATCTCCAATGAAATGCTTTAATTCCTGCAATTTTGTAGCAAGCTTATGCAGCACCTCATAATATGTTGCTATTTTAGCTTCATAATTGCTGGCAAGAGTCCGTGCATCAGTACGTTCCTGAGCTATCTGTTCTGCAATCAATTTATCAACTATTTCGCTGTTATAGTCAAAAACCGAAACTGCTCTGGTTTGCAGTGGTGTAGGCTCAGGCAGATTGGTAAGTTCAGTATAGCCATTCATAAAGTGGTTGATTGTATCCATTGCATCTGTAATTACTTGTTTCTGAACCTCCATAATTGCAATAGTTGTATCATTCTGATCAGCGTTGTCATTCCTTTCATACTGCTGCGCATTAGCAGGACTATCGGGGGGCGGGGCTGGTAACATGGAACACTCCTTTTATATTTGGTTATTCCCTGACAGATAACAGACATATTGATAATTTTTCTAAACTTTTTTTGCACAGAAACTGCACTTTTTCTGTATTTTTGTCAGGAATATTATCGAATCCTGTTTATTGAAAAGTATGATATACAAAAATGCTTATAACAAAACCATGATCGTTTAACAGTTCAAAAAATTAGCATGCCGGCATCGTTGTCTGTCAAAAATAATTTTATCGCCATCTTTTTTGTAATTTGCATTTGTAATGGTCGCTTTAAAAGAGATGGAGTTGTGTAAGATAAGCCATTAAGTCGTCATCTGTTTTTGCTGATGTTTTGTTATTATACTTTGCTTCGGACTTTTTTCTGAGCGGTGTATTCGCTAATTGAAAGAGTCTCTGTCTGTAACACCTGAGTAAATATTGTGACTACGCTGCTGGTGTCACCGATCATTTACATGGTGAAAATTAATTTTCGTCAAACTTTCATCGTGGCAACCACAAAGCTATACAATTACTTACTGTGCTTTGTGGTTATTGCAGGGTAAATAGCTGTAGCGGGCTATTTAAACATTTTTTTCCTGACTGAGTATCTTTAGTACAGTTTCAGCAATTTCTTCTATTGGTCCAACACCTGAAATAGTATTAAAACATAACCGATTATCTGCTTGTTGCGACATCTGTTGATAGTAGCTAAGCAGAGGTTGAGTCTGTTCATGGTAAACGGCAAGACGCTGTTTAACCGTTTCTTGCTGATCGTCTTCACGATGAATCAGTGGTTCTCCGGTAATATCATCTGTTCCTGCTCTTTTGGGAGGGTTGTTGCAGATGTGATAGGTTCTCCCGCTTGCAGGATGTATGCAGCGACCACTGATACGCTCTATAATGGTTTCATCAGGTACTGCAATTTCGATAACATGGTTAACAGGAATATTGGTGTTACTCAGTGCCTTTGCTTGTGCAATGGTTCGGGGAAATCCATCGAGCAGGAAGCCATTTTTACAATCACTTTGTGCAATACGCTCTTTAACCAAGTTAATTATAATATCATCGGGTACCAGTAAACCGCGGTCTGTTATCGATTTAACCTTTAATCCCAAAGGCGTTTCCCGCTTAATTGCCGCACGCAAAATGTTACCCGTTGAAATTTGTGGAATATTATGTTCAGTCGTAATAATTTGCGCCTGTGTTCCTTTACCGCAGCCCGGTGGACCTAATAAAATAAACACCGGTATTTTTTTCTGCTCCTGGTTTTGTGGTTGTCGTGCAGAAACGGTTACTTCTTTGTCTGAAGAGTCAGTTTCTGTTTGTGTGGAGTGTGAATCATGGCGGGTCTTTGTGGCTTCTTTTGTCCAAAAGCATCCATTTAGCATTAGCAATGATAAACAGGAAATCAGAGTTAATTTAAAAAATTTTGTCATAGCGTTTTCTCATCAGTCAATATCATTTGTCAGCAGATACTAACATTTTTTATCTTTATATCTAAGTAGATTTTCTGCTGAATTTTCAGTTGACTGGTTATCAAAATCTTTTAGCTGGTACCAGCAGATTAAATTAATGCTTACGATCTGCCACATTATTGCGCAGATAAACCGGTATTGCCATTTCTGCATTTACTATTTGTCCGCTTAAAAACAGTGGATGTGCCAGTGTGATAATATCCTGCGCATGAGGGAAAGTATCTTTTGTAACAGTTGTGACGTTTTTATCAGCCATCTCTGCGTATTGCCATCCATTGCCAATACCATAACATGCAGAAGATTCATCAGCAGGTATCAGAACATCTTCAGGTTTGCTGATCTGTTCATTGCCCTGTAACTGCACACATCCTGACAGGGAGTCCACGGTAAACTGTCCCCAATAAACTTCACCCATGCGGGCATCAATGGCAGCTAAAACAGAGGTAGCGTTATGTTTACGTACCGCCTGCTGTGCAAGTGCTGCCAATGAAGAAACCGGAATAACCGGTCTATCCAGGGCAAAGGCCAACCCCTGTGTTATGGCTGTTGCAATGCGAATTCCGGTAAAAGCACCAGGACCACGGCCAAAGGCAATAGCATCAATATCATGCCTATTGATACCTGCGTCTGTTAATAGTTGTTCAACGGCAGGCAACACTTTTTGACTGTGCAGGCGCGGAATAACAGCAAAGATTTCCTCTGTTTTACCATTGACGGATAATGCAACCGAACAGGCTTCGGTGGAGGTATCAATAGCCAGTAAATTTGTCATAAAATATTCTGCTGCGTTGGGTTTACACTGTATTCAATGCGGATGACCGGTATCATTTAGTTTTTCTAAGACTCTTTTGGTGACTTCATCCACTGTACCGCTACCTGAAATACAGTTAAAAATCAGACCGCTATTTTCTTTTGCCGTTTTTTCCTGATAATATTGCGTTACCGGCTTAGTCTGTTCATGATAAACATAAAGACGTTTACGCACAGTTTCTTCTTTATCATCATCCCGCTGAATAAGTGGTTCATCGGTCAGGTCGTCTTTGCCTTCCTGTTGGGGCGGGTTATGAATAATGTGATACGTTCTGCCGCTTTCGGCATGAATGCGCCGACCACTCATGCGCTGAATAATTTCTTCATCAGGTATGGTAATGTCAAGAACATGGTCAATTTTAATGCCTACCTGTTCCAGTGCCCGGGCTTGTGCAATAGTACGGGGAAAGCCATCAAGCAAAAAGCCATTAGCGCAGTCATCTTGTTTAATGCGTATTTTAATCAGATCAATAATGATGTCGTCTGGTACCAGCAGACCTTTTTCCATGATTGAGCTGACTTTTAATCCAAGCGGAGTCTTTTCTTTGATTGCTTTACGCAGCATATCGCCTGTTGAAATTTGAGGAACATTAAATTCATTTGTGATTATTTGTGCCTGAGTTCCTTTACCTGCACCAGGTGCACCTAACAGGATAATACGCATGTTTTCATTCACTCCACGATAACTTTAAAAAGCCAAGGTTACACAGCAACCTGAAATAACTCAAGTATAAAATATTTTTTTATCATTCCATAGATAAAACAGCCTCCCTACCTGCTTTTATACAAACTGTAAAATTTAAATAATTAATAACCTTTTTAGTTTTAGTGTATATTTTCGTTCATACAGACTGTATACTAACTATGCTTCAAAAAAGGGTAAGGTAATAAATAATTTATTGTTATATCTGTGTTTTTATAAATTTACATCCGGTATCCTCAGGTTGAATGAAGAACAGGAAAACAGGGTTGATACCAGCATAAAGTTATACTATGCCCCTGGATTTTTAATTTTATCACTGTTTAAGTGGATGTTATTATTTTGCCAGTTTTTTCGGGATTGTCTGTTTGTTGTGGATTTATATTGTTTATTGTCTGAAAAATATACTCAATAAATAATATAGATAAATTAAATTATTATGGAGTTCAAAGATGTTGTGCAGACTTAAAAATAAGATATTAAACTGGTTCTGTTCGTTCTTTGATCAAAAGTTATTTTTTATGAAATGTTGCAAAAAAACTAAACGTAATTTTAATCAGGGCAAAATACCTGATGAATTAATTAGTCATAATGCATTGAAAGTCTTGCAACGGCTGCATGATTCTGGATATGAAGCTTATTTGGTGGGCGGTTGCATCAGAGATATTTTGTTACAAATCAGACCAAAAGATTTTGACATCGCAACGAATGCACATCCTGAGCAGGTAAGAAAGCTATTTCGCAACTCCCGCATTATTGGCAGAAGGTTTAAATTAATTCACATTATTTTTGGGCGTGAAATTATCGAAGTTGCTACATTCAGAGCTTGTCATCGCAAGCAAAACCATCAAAACCATATGGTTCAGGACAGTAATAGTGGGCGTATTTTACGAGATAATGTCTACGGAACCATACAAGATGATGCTGCACGCCGTGATTTTACAATCAATGCATTGTATTACCGGCATGTAGGAGATCAGCAAAAAATACTCGACTTCTCTTCCGGAATAAAGGATTTGCAGCGTAAAAAACTGCGGTTACTGGGTGATCCGGAAGTGCGTTATCGTGAAGATCCGGTGCGAATGCTGCGGGCAATACGCTTTGCCGCTAAATTGAACTTTAACCTTGCTAAAACAACAGCCGCACCGATCAGGCAGTTAATATTTTTGCTCAATGATGTGCCTGCTGCAAGACTGTTTGATGAAGTACTCAAATTATTCTTAAACGGTCATGGACTTCAGTCATGGCATCTGTTACAAACCTATGAACTGTTTGCCTGTTTATTTCCTGATGCAGCCCTGATAATGACACAGAAAAAACCGGCAAAGCTACTGTTTCAGGAGACACTCAGAAACACAGATGAGCGTGTACACAATGAATTACCAGTTACACCAGCATTTTTATACGCAGCCCTACTCTGGCACTGTGTTTTACAAACAGCAAAACGACTACAAGATTCAGAAAATATCTCCGCAAGGATTGCAATGCAAAAGTCTTTTGACGAAGTCATCAAAAAACAGTGTCGAATAATAACTATCCCTAAGCGTTTTACCATAGCTACATGTGAAATCTGGGATTTGCAACACGCTCTGGTCAGGCGCCACCCGGAAAAAATAACAAACATTGCCGCTCATCCACGCTTCAGAGCAGCTTACGATTTACTAATAATGCGCGAGAAAAGCGGTGAATCTTTGAATAATGCCGGAAAATGGTGGATGGAGTATCAGAAAAAAAACCCGGTAAAGCGCAGAAGCTTTACACGAAGAAACAGTTCTGAAAATAGTTTCAAAAAACAGAGACAACCATAACAGCTATTTATTAAAAACAATTGTTTATCTGTTTTTTAGGGGTTGACTAAATAATGGTGTATACACACCATTATTTGTGATGAGATTTGAAGAAAATTATCCGATTTTCAGTAAGCGTTTGGCAGATCAGGCTGATTTACCACCTTTTCCGCCATTACAACGTTTGCTAACGAGGTTTAGCGCTATTGAAAATAATCTTCGTCATCGTTCTCGTTGTAATTCAAATTTGGTGATAAACCACTCACCTCATCGTCCGAAAGTGCTGGTGGTTCGGTCAATAATCCAAGACCACTAAAGCCTAAATCATCATCGGATGAAGGTGAAGATGATGTTTCATCAGCAGAATAATAAGCTGTTATTTTCGGAGGCTTACCCGCAACGCAATCAATACGCAATCCGGTACTTAAGACATCCTGTTCCGGAGGTAATAAATTGTTTACACCAAGACTACGTAAATTGTTGTAGGAGTTTGCAATGGGCTGCTCAGCTGCGCTAATTTTTTCTGACAATGCATCCCTGGTTGGAAGTCTTTGCTTCATTGCTGCCAGTTGTTGTTTGGCATAGTTAATCGCTTCTTTTCTCGACTTTTTATTTAATCCGTTCTCTGGCGGAATCAGCAGATGCTTTTGACCATTGAGGACAACATATAGCTTGAAAGGTGACTGTTTTGCTATTTTCTTATTGTCCAGTGCCTGTAGAATATTGTCGTAATTATCCAGCAGCCAGCGTTTTCCATGTGCATCTCGGTATTCCTCTAAATGCTGCTGGTAAGTTTCTTTAGTTTTGGCTATAGTTTCTGCATTGTCAGCTGCACTGCTGCTTGCTGTACCTGCCAGTGATGCATCAGCGGAAAGAGGTGAAAGGAATTCATCATCGTCATCATCATCAGGTGCAGAGACAGCAGCTGTTGATGAAGCAGCTGAAAGCCTGTTATTATGAGACCATGCTGAGTACTCACCTTCCCCTACAGATGTTGGCAGACTTGCTGATAAAAATTCATCGTCGCCGTTTTCGTTATCATCGTCATCATTCGTAGTCAACCTCTGCGGTTGCGTTAATAAAGATGCGCTGGGGGTTGCTGTCTTTACAGAGCGCTCACCAAGAGATTTTACTGAAAAACTAGCTGACCTGGTGCTATCGATAGAACTCAAGGCTTTATCATCATCTACTGTTGTTACTCTTGAACTGCCAAAGCTGGCTTCACCTTCCCCGACTGGCTTTGTAAAAGCAGCGGGCGGCAGTGGTTTGGGTGACGCAAACTCACCAGGCGAAGAAGGAGGAGGTGGAGGAGGTGGTGGTACATTTATTGGTCCGCTAGGCTTAGATTCCATTTTTTTATCCTTCCTGGTTATTTATTTTTGGTTTTATTCAAATCAGGTGTTTACAATCCTGATGTATTTGATATACTCGCAACATTACTATGGCAGCGTGGCGGAATTGGTAGACGCGATGCACTCAAAATGCATTGTCTTATGACGTCCCGGTTCGAGTCCGGGCGCTGCTACCATCCAACTGGTTAACCAGTGCATACAAATACAATCGGTATCATTACCTGATTTTATCATGATCCGATTACTATCATTGTACACTTAGTTCTGAAAGGTATCTTTCAAAACAGAAGCTGACTTAATGCTCACCTATTACCGTTACTAATCTCTGCATCAGCAGAATGCTTTATCTCTTACTTATCATCGAACTGTTAACAATTATTTTTAATGAATGACTGCAGTTTGACTTCATCTTCTCCTTGAAGCTGT
>JAPORK010000290.1:0-4360 GCA_026710285.1 Endozoicomonadaceae bacterium
GCTTTTGACCTCTGGGCTTCGACAGGCTCAGCCCACGGGTTTATGCCAAAAAGACTGGTATATTCAGTAGCAGGCAACCTGCCAGAATAAAAATCAGAGCCTGAAAAATGTGACTAAGAGACAGCCTTTAGGGAGGGGAGGATGTCAAGCTCTAACCGCTCATATCGGATAGCAATCCGACGGTAACTTTTAAGCTTTAGAAATAACCTCTCTGCAAGATTGCGCTCCTTGTAGTTCGTCATAAAAACGTTGACCACATCAACTTTACTGCTAAACTTGTGCCGAAAACAGTTTTCACAGTCTACCTGTTTAAATAAAGCCTGGAGCAATATAATAATGCATAATAACAGCTCTTTTGAATACATTATAAAAAAAAATACAGCCAATAACATATTTATTAATTTTTCATTGTCAGCAAAACAGTTCTTTTATTGCTTGATATGCAATATAGTGTTTGCTATTGTAGCGACTACAGTAACAAACACAGCATATGCAGGAAAGGTGGCAGCTATCCACCAGACCCCTTTCAGCTTTTTAATGCAGCATAGTAGTTTGCCTGTTGAGTATTTAAATAATCTGTATGTTCCAAACACCAATTTACCAAATGAACTATCTGAAGATGCACTTCATCCTTTTTTTTCACTGCTGGAAGTAGATAAAAAACTTTCCTTAGCAAGAAAATCAACTCATCCCCATGCTACACATTCTGATTTAAATCACTTCATTTCTTATTCTGAAGGCGTTGAATACATTAACCAAAAAAAAATGACTCCATTAATACAAATACCACTGTTTAACTGGTTATTAAAAGAGTATGATCGTTGTGATTATCAGGATAAATCTGGTACCGCCTCTCCGTTAAAAATAACTATTGGTGGTATGCTTTACGACCTTGGATATCGTGCACAAAATGATCCTGTTGCAAAACTTGTATTAGCGTTTTTAAATCGTCCTTATGTAAAAAGTACATATGCAGAGCCAACAGATAAACAATCTTTTCTTGTTGGGTTCAGACAGCATCTGTCACAACTATTCTGGCCAAAAAAAACAGAGCTATCTTTTTCAGAGCGACTCGAATTGCTGGGGCATCCATTTTTTACCAGTGAAGCAGAAAAGCAAAAAAGACTCTTTAGCCTTAAAAAACAAGGATACAATTACGAAGGAGATTATACTTTTATCAGTTATGAGCCAGACCTAAACGGAGATAAAAAACCTGTATCTTCTGACAGTATTATACTACCTGTAAAAAAATCAAAAAAATTACTTGATGCGGATTATCCGTGTTTAGACAGTACTGATGATACACTTTCTGCCACAAATATAATGGGAGCAAAATCTTCTGGTAACAGCTTTGCCAAAACAGCGGCATTAGTTGTTTCAGGATTGTGCCTATTTACTACAGCAAATGCATCGGTGTTGTCAGCAGCCTATCCGCCACAATGTGACACAGGCGGTAGTTGTAATGCATATAACACATATCCACTACTCAGTAGTAATTTTCCTATAGCTTTACAAGGTAATCCTGCCGGCTGTTTTAAACTTGCAGAAAATATTACTTTAAATACACAGCATACATTACCTATTTTTGAGGATTGTACACATCCTTTTTCCGGAGTATTTGATACAGGGGATTATACGCTTAATGCAGGAAATGGAACCTCTCCTATTTTTGGTTGTATAGATAAAGCCACAGTGACGGGTAATTTTAATTTTTGCCCAAGTGGCAATGCCGTTTTTTCACCAATGATTGCACAGCAAGTATCACATAACAATAAGCTCAACATTTATCAAACAAATAATTGCACCATACAACGTCCGCTGACAACCAATATTATTGGTGATAATAACCAGATAACTTTTTCTGCTAAATCAAATGATATAAGAGTCAGACGTGGTGCTGGTATTATTGCAAGCGGTGTATCAGGCAATAATAATATAATCACAACAAAGCAGGTGCAGCCACATAACTCACCTGTTGTTTTTACTACCAGAGGTAATAGCAATACCTATTATCAGCAGGATATGAATATTACCCGGTCGATAGACAGACAAATTCCTGACAGCAAATTCTTAACAGCCACTTTCTTTAGAGGCCGTGCAGGTAGTAAAACGACCATTGTTCAAAACAACATCAGGGCTAAATTTATTACAAACGATAGAAATCAGAGAACAAGTCAGAACCGAAATCAAAGAATAGATGTTTTTTCTACTGATGTTGCTCTTGATGTCTTCCCTGTGGAACCTAGGAAATATGATGTCAGATTAACCAATATCAGTGAAAATTCTCCACACAGAACTATTGTTCAAAACCATGGTCGTCTTGAAGTGTTCTGGAATAATCAATGGAGGTCTCTTTGTGAAGATACATTTGAACCAAGACAAGCGTTTGCTACCTGCAGACAATTGGGTTTCGGGTCAGCAGAAAGTGAAGGTTTAAGATTATCACTTAAAGACAGACTATCTGTAACTACACTTATGTTTTCACCTATTAACCTGGACAAATCCTGTATAGGTCATGAGACGGATCTGAGAACGTGCACAAGCATAAAAATTGATACCAGTTGTGCACAAGACAGAGAAACATTTCTTTCCTGCTCTGAGATTAGTTACAATCCTTATCGGTATTATCGATTAACTGACTACACTGCAAATAATGCTGATCGTCTTGATACAACACGCACCGGTACAGGGCGATTGGAGGTAATAATTAATTTTAACTCCCTTAACACTTATTGTAATATTGGTTTTAATGATAGTGCAGTAAAAGTTGCCTGTAATTACCTGGGGTTTAATGGCGGAGTACAGATTTATCCATCACAAACACCTTTGGGTAACGGAATACAACAACTTAAATTTATAAACGGCGGATGCCGCGGTAATGAAGCAACTTTGTTTGATTGCTTTTTTACTTCTGTCGGAGCCAGAGATGATCTTTGCTCTCATCAGAAAGATGTGATTCTGCAGTGCAATCCAAAAATTGTACATCCTGATAATAGTACAATTATACGTTTAACAGAGAGACATATTATTAACAGGTATCGTGCCGACACTTCACCAGAAGGAATCGGAAGGCTGGAAGTGCTGGTTAAAAATAATGATACATCTGCATTCTTACCATTTTGCCCTGAAAATATTGCAGATTCAGACGTAGACGTTATTTGTAATCAGCTTGGGTTTGATTCAGGGAATAAATCTTATTTAACAGCTATAACTTTACCCCCGATTTATGGTTTTGATAGTGAAAATGGAACAGGAACACGCTTTCAGTGTGACGGCCCTGATATTGCCAACTGCACGCTACATGGAGGATTTATTGAGCAGTGTTCACAGCCTTTTAAAAATGTTGTTTTACACTGTACTCATATTAATTCTTCTCTGTACGACGCACCAATTATACCAAAACCCTGCCGGGTGCAGACAGACACTACTTTTTTTTCAGGTACATATAATATTAAAACAGATGAATGCACAGTTGTTGATTGTCCGGTTAAATTATGGGATGTCAATGGTGTTAAGTTGGCGGATAATCTCTATCGATACTGCAATGGAGAACAATCATTAGATACAACCACCCAAGAAGACTGGTTAACAGCATGGAATGCAAGGTGCGGACATAGTTCTGATCATTGCAATTGTCATTTACATCACGAGGAACCACTTGGATTCGTTGCTAAAGACCCTCAATATAGTGAAGCATTCTTAGTTTCCCGTCAGACTTATCCTCATAATGAGAGTATCAATGATCAGGGGCTTGTTTTGGTTAGAAAATTATTTTCCAATGAAGCTCCTCAAGTTTTGAGGTCGGCTAATGAAGCGCTGGTAACAGGTACAGTTCCTGTTAATCATGTTATAACTGAACAACATTTGTTGGGTGTTTATCCTACAGAAAACGATACAAGTATTCAATTGTTTTGGTCATCACTAGAATCCAATAATAGTAACTATCATGCACAAACATACGATATTAGTGGTAAACCTTTATTACTGACACAGGAAAGTGTTTTTGTAAAAAATACAAACGATTTAACAATTTCACAATATCAGTTAAATCAAACAACAAATAATAATAATAATATAAAAATGTTTAATCTGAATAACCTCCCCTCTGATAATATTAATTTACCTGAAGATACAACTGATGTTTTTGCAGCCACATTAAAAAATGACTGGCTTTATTTAGCCACAACAAATAGTAATAGCACGGATCAGATTTATGTAATACGCTATAACATCGCTGATAGTTCATGGGATTCTGAGCGGGAACCGGTTCCGGATCTTACTGCAAATAATATTAAAGATTATAATATAGCCATTAATAATTATAATCAGGTACAATTTTTATCACGCGGACAAATTCCAT
>JAPORK010000290.1:4652-9564 GCA_026710285.1 Endozoicomonadaceae bacterium
TGTTAGCACCCCTGAAGAGGAGAACAAAAATGAATGATTTTATAACAATTATTCAAAGATAAAAGATCTGAAGGTTTATCATACAGAGGATTTTGCTTTTTTGATGTTTTGTAATTGCAGGTAAATATATTGATTTTCTAAAATCCTGCAATTTACATTTTTTTCATCTTTCTGTTTTTACAGTAATGACAACAGCAAAAGAGTTGATGAAAAGAATAAGGGTAGCAAGCAAGATTTTATGGGTGAAGTATCGCTTTGTATTCACGCATTTTCTGTTTGCTCAGGTTTATCATTACCGTAAAAGCAAAGATACAGTGCATATCACTTGCCTGAAAGCATCTTGCATATTAGGAGACAGAAACCACCACTTAAAAAATATTATGCATTAATAATAACTTACAGGGTATCTCGGGACAATAAAATAAAAAGCTTCATTGCAACCCGCGATTAAAACATGAACCTTATGTCGTTTAATTTGTGGATGTTAATTATATCTGAACTGCCATATTAACATTTCACCACTAAACTTCTGCCTGAATAATTTTCACTACATGATTATTTATATAAAGTTGAGAGTAACAAAATAATGAATAATAATAGAAACTCTGAATATATTGTAAAAAAAAATAATACCGCCGGCAACAGCATAGTTAGTAATTTTTTTCTGTTAATAAAGCAATTTTTTTACTGTTCTATTTGTAGTATAGTGTTTTCTTTGGTAGTGATTATAACAGCAAATGCAGCATATAAAACAGAGAAGACAGCTAACGACCATTTAACTTTTTTTAACTTTTTAATGCAACATGGTGATCTGCCTGTTGAGTATTTAGATAGTCTTTATATAGCAAATGCCAGTTTACAAAATGAATTGCCTGAAGAAATAGCATATCCTGTTTTTTCGGTACTGGAGGTCGAAAAAAAATTTCCGTTAGCAAGAAGATTAGTTCATTCCTATACCGCACATACTGATCTCAACCATTTTGTTTCTTACTTTGAAGGTATTGAATATATTAATCAAAAAAGAATGACTCAGTTAAAAACAACGCCATTATTCTCTTGGTTACTAAAGGAATATGGTTCCTGCTATTATCAGAGTGAATCTGGCACCACTGTTCTGTTAACAATAACTATTGGTGGCATGCTTTACGATATTAAGTGTCGTGCAGAAAACGACCCCGTTGCAAAGCTTGTATTAGAATTTTTAAATCATCCTTACGTAAAAAGTACACACGCAGCATCAACTGATAAACAGTTTTTTCTTACCAAGTACACTCATTATCTGTCACAGTTATTTTCTTTCCAACCAACAGAACTATCTTTTTCAGAACGACTGGGACGGTTGAAAGATTCACCTTGCACACAAGAGGAAAACAGGCAAAAAAGACTATTTAAACTTAAAAAGCAAGGATATAGTTACAAAAAAGATTATATTTTTATCAGTTATGAACTCGATGAAAATGGAGATAAAAAACCAATATACTCTGATAGCATTATACTGCCTGTAAAAAAATCACAAAAACTACTTGATGCTGATTATCCGATCTTAAAAAGATCAGACAATAAATCTATTACTGCAAACGGACTGAAAATCGCTGCACTATTTACCGCAGGGTTGTCTTTATTGCCGGCAGCAAGTGCCTATATACCCTCAACAACATCTTCATCACAATGCTCTATAACAGATGGATGCAGCCCACAAGATTATCAACTTCTGTCAAATGGTAATTTTGCTTCAGCTTTACAAAAGAATGCTACAGGTTGTTTTCAGTTAACAGAAAATATTACCTTGAACACACAGCATAATTTACCTGTTTTTCCAACTTGTGATAATTCTTTTTCCGGAGTATTAAAAACTGGAGATTATGCAATTCATAGTGGAAATAATAACAACACTCTTTTTGGCTGTATAAATAAGGCAAAAATCACAGGTAATTTTAATTTGTGTGTGGATGATCCCGTGCACAACCCACCCGTTATTGCAGGACAGGCATTGCATGAAAATATTTTGACCGTTCAGCAAACAGATAACTGTAAGACACAATATCCGATGCTGGGTAATATCACCGGCGATTATAATCAGGTTACTTTTACCGGTGTACCAGGTGAGGCGCGCATTACAAATAATGCAGGTGTTATAGCGACACATATCTCAGGTGATCATAATACTATCAGAGCTCAAAAAAGTCATTTATTCGATACACCTGTTGTTTCTATCGCCGGAGGTCGTAATAACACATACTATCAGCAGGATATGAAAATTACCAGATTCACAAAGGGCAAATTACCTGATAATAAGTTATTAGTGGCTGATTCTTTTACAGGAAACCAAACAACAGTTGTACAACAAAACATTGATGCTAAGTTTCTCACATCTGGTACTCACACCCCAAACCAAAATGCAATCGGGATCAAAAATGGAACAGTAAACACCTTCACCATTGACTCTTCTATTACAGTCAATCCACCGGAAACAATTAGAATAACCAATACCAGTGATAATCATTTACAACGATCTGTAATAAAAAACCATGGTCGCTTTGAAATCTTTAGAGATGATAAATGGCAGGCAGTTTGTGAAAGTACTTTAAATCAAAAAACAGCTCATACTGCTTGTAAATCACTGGGATACAAAGAGGCAAAGGATGAAGGGACAAGAATAGCATTGAGAAATGTGTTACCTGTCAATAAGCTTCAGTCTAACCCTATTCATATTAACAGAGAATGTACCGGTTATGAACGACACCTGGAACAATGCAACATAGCAAATGCAACTATTAGTGGTTGCCCGGGAAACATGGAAGCCGTGCTATCTTGCTCTCATGATATTGCAAGATCTCCTACTTTTGTCAGATTGACTGACTATACCTCAAATCATCCTGATCGTTTTGATACAACGAATACTGGCACAGGGCGCATAGAGCATCACAATGGAAAGACGGTTTGTTCTCATGGTTTTACTTCCATGGACGCACAGGTTGCATGTTATTCTATGGGATTTAATGGTGGGGAAAAAATTTATCTACAACAGGCACCTTTAAGTAAAGCAATCAGTCAGTTAGGCTTTCAATGGAATTGCCTGGGAAATGAAACAGAATTGCTGTCTTGTCCTACATATAATTTTAATCTCAATGACTACAACTGTACTCATCAGAATGATGTGATTCTCAAGTGTAATACAAGACCTTTGTCTCTTGATGTTGTAAATTTTCGCTTGACAGACAGGCACAGTATCAGCGAATCTCGCGCCAATCTTTCATCGACAGGCTTTGGAAGACTGGAAATGTTGGTCAATAATAATAGTTCTGAATATGTATCATTTTGTGATGAAAATGTTGATAGTCAACTTGTAGAGATTATCTGTAATAAGTTTGGGTTTGATTCAGGAAGAAAATTTTACTCAACAGCAGATCCTCTGCTTCCGATTGCTGGTTTTGACGGTGAAGATGGCAGAGGGAGACGCTTGCTATGCGCAAACAACAATATTACCAATTGTACAACGACAGAAGGATTTTTTGAGGAGTGTTCACGCCCATATATGAATTCTGTCTTATGGTGCACTAACCTTGAAGATTCCCGTAATAATATATCATTAGTAGAAAATATTTGCCCTGAAATGCAGACAACCACCATACTTGTTTCTGGTTCATATAATTTAATAAGTAACTGTAAGGATAATTATTGCCCAGTGAGGTTATGGGATGCAGACAGAACAACAGTATCTGATGATTTTTATAAATTATGCAATGGTACACAGCAACTTCATACCATAAAGTCTGAGGATTGGCTAGCAATGTGGAACCATCGTTGCTCAGCTAAAACAGATAATTGTGACAGCTGTCACTTGCCTGGCGAACAAACCCTTAGGATTGTTGCTGATAACCATCAACCTAATGGAGTATTATTAATTTCTCATCAAACTTATTCTGATAATACTAAACCTCTAAACACACAGGAATTAATCTTAATTAACAGACCATATTCTGCGGAAGCTCCGCAAATATTACGTTCAGTAGATCAAAATTTAATAACCGGCGCACGCCCTGTCAATTACATTATAACTGAACAACAATTGATGGGTCTTTATTCCATAAATAACACCAATACTCAATTATTCTGGTCGTCACTGGAACATAGTAATGGTGTGTATCATACGCAAACTCTGCCGGTAAATGGCAAACCGCTATTACTTACAGATAATAGTATTTTTGTACAAGAGAGAAATAGTTCAACCATAAAACAGTACGCATTGAGCAGAACGACAAATAATAATGTAGTTATGTTTAATATTGATGATTCAGTTTATGAAGACATTACCCTACCTGAAACAATAGGTGATGTTTTTGCAGCAGCGTTAAAAAACGATCAGCTTTCTTTGGCGGCAACATTAACTCATGATAAAATTTATTCCGCGGCAACAGATGAAAATAGTGTAAAACAGATTTATCTGGTGCACTATGACATTATTAAAAAAACCTGGAGTTATACAACAGAAGCAGCACATAATGTTACTTCAGATAATATTTATGACCATAGCCTGTTCATTGATGATAACAGCCAAATACGCTTTTTATCCAACAAATATGTGTCAATTCCTAAACGTGGAGGTTGTATATCACTTCCAATACTTCCGAAACCTCCGGTAACAGTGCCTCCTGAAAATAACAATAAAAATACCGAAAGCAATCGTGGCTTTGCCATGTTGTCAGCTATTCCTGTTGTATTTGTAGTCAGTGCTGCTGCTGGTTATGTTTCTTCTCTTCTTAGGGAGAAAAGACAAAAACATCGCCGCTCTTCAGATAATTTAGATGATCCAAAATATATTAACCGCTCATGGACACTTAACTCATCTAAAGGTTCTTATTATTCAGATACTAGTCATAAAAGTACTAGTGATGACAGAGAAAATGATCAT
>JAPORK010000390.1:0-2512 GCA_026710285.1 Endozoicomonadaceae bacterium
ATTTTCTATTTGTGAAAATGATGTATGCTGTGTAGCATCGCTTAACACTGTATATGTGAAGAGTAAGATAAACAATAATGTTCTTAAATTAAAAAAACAGAATAGTTTTTGTCTTTTTTTATAAAAGATCATGGATAAGTGCAACAAATTCAATTATTTATTATACACATAAGCAGAAAATGCAACTTTGTATTGGTTTAACTCTTAAATTATCGTATAATATCCATTCAACGGAATAATTTTTTTATGAAGGATCTATATATTGATTCTTTTCACACAGAAATGTAATCCGGTTTTTTTAAGTTATTGATTTTGAAGATATATTTTTCAAAGCATATGCATTAAAAGAAGATTATGAATTTATGATGTTTATTTTTGTAAATTATCAGTTATCAAAATCAGTCATGGATATTTATGTAACAATAGCTTTAAGTTATGCAAACAAAATTAACAGCTCACTCACCACCAAACAGAGCAACAGTTCAGTCTGAAGGTAAAAATGACCATCAAGTATTCAGAGAAGTTGTCGCAAAGTCTGAGCAAAACCCAACATTTTTTTCATCGCTTTATAAACAGTTTACAAAAGCTTTAATAATGTTGTTTGTCAGACCATTTCGAACGATTCAGTCTTTAATCTCTAATAAAAGAAATAACGACTTTTATATGGATCCAGTAAAGATTTATGACTCGCTAACTTCACACGCAAAAGATAATTGTTATTTTTCTATCAATGATTATGTTACGAATGATTTAAGTGTTCACAGAATGAATGATTTGGCAACAGAAAAAACATTTCTCTTTATTCAGCAGATAGGTTGTAAATTAGGGAGGGATACCGCTGAACATTTAACGTTTTTTGTGCAGGGAAAAACCAAAGAAGGCAAGCGGTTCGCCATGTATTATGATCCATTGGGAAATAATCCCTATGAACATAAACGGTTTGACAATCAACGGTTTGACAATCCAGATGAAACAGTAGGGCAGTTTTTAGAAAAGTATCTTAAAAAAACATCATTTGATGGTGTAGATATTCTTTGTCTTAACGAAATTTCACAAATGAGTCATATAGACAGTACAGCGTATTGCAAATTATTTACAGAAAAGTTGATAGAAGCGTTTAAAAAAGATGATTTTTCCCCGGAAGATTTTATGCAAAAAACTGCAGACGGTGAAATATTATCATATTCTGAAGCCCGAAAGACAGTTTTTAAAACAGATCATTCAGATCTTCCCTTTCCTGACAAGGAACCTGCATAAAAAAAATTGGACAAATTTAGAATTGGAATAAAGCAAGAAAGAGGCGCTCGTTCGGAGTGATTTTAATCAATTGTATTTGCTATCTGCTTGTCAAAATGATAGCGTTATTTTCCTGGCTTCTGCTTCGTTGATTCTCGACTTTATTCATTCACCGAATGCAAACCCGTATAGCCATACAAAGTCATAACAGCTCCTGGGTTTGTTTAAACTGTTTTGCGCGCACTCCTGAACAAAATATAACCACAGCCAAATGCTAACAACGATTAGCTTTAGCTAACCCTTTGAAAAAAATCCTTTTTTTTATAATTCAGACGGCTTGGTTAAACAAAAATAACCATCTGACTTGCCAAATTTTAAGATTTACTGCCATACTCAGACCTTCAGTCACCGATATGATAAAAATGCAGACAAAAAAATGACATCAATACAACAACCAATAATATCAATTAAAGCTATGGCTAAAGATATACAACAGATAAAAAAAATAATCTGCAATATCACCCACCATCAACATATACATTATCCTTTTACATAAGTTCTTCGCATTATGCGGCAGAAGAACAAGGTCTTCAGTTTGCTAATAATATAGTGAGCTGACTGCCGAAAAAATTCACCGAATTATTTTTTTACAACTTAAAATGTACAGATGATAAAGCATATGAGAATAACAACAAGATTACGCATTGCTATTCAAAAATCAGGACGACTGAGTGAAGAATCTCTACGCTTGCTAAGGCAGAGTGGTCTCAGTTTTTTATCCAATACAGCCAATAAATTACTATCCCATGCAGATAATTTGCCTGTAGATATACTCTTTGTTAGAGGGAATGATATCCCCGGGTTAGTGATGGAAGGGGTGGTTGATTTTGGTATCCTGGGGGAGAATACACTTGAAGAGGTCCGCTTAACAAGAAAAGCCTCTGGTCTGGGCTGTGAATATAAAATGATCATGCCGCTGGGATTTGGTCTTTGCAGGCTATCACTGGCAACACCGGAAAATTTTATTTATCACAATCCATCTAATCTGACCGGCAGAAGAATTGCGACTTCTTATCCTCAGCTACTCAAAGCATTTATGCAAAAATATAACGTCAGCTATGAACTGTGTCTGCTCAATGGTTCCGTTGAAGTGGCACCAAGAGCAGGACTGGCAGAAGCTGTTTGTGATCTGGTTTCAACCGGCGCTACCCTGGAAGCCAACGGCTTACATGAAGTAGAAACGTTATTTAACTCTCAGGCAGTATTGATTCAAAAG
>JAPORK010000390.1:2522-9528 GCA_026710285.1 Endozoicomonadaceae bacterium
AATCCTAAGATGTCATCACGAGATTTATCTGATCGTCTGCTCACCCGAATTAGTAGCGTTATTCAAGCCAGAGAATCGAAGTATATCATGCTCCATGCGCCCAAAGCAGCACTCAATGAAGTTATTGGGCTGCTCCCGTGTGCAAAAAAACCCACCATACTGCCACTTGCGCATAGTGACGAAACCGTTGCGGTTCATGTGGTGAGTCAAGAGAATTTATTTTGGGAAACCATGGAGGCACTCAAAGAAAAAGGTTGTAGTTCTATCCTGGTGTTGCCTGTTGAAAAGATCATGGAGTGAGCAATGCGTATTTTTGACTGGTCAACGCTTTCAACACAACAAAAGCAGGAAGTTTTAGCACGTCCTGTGCAGATAGCATCAGGTGAAATTCAGCAAACAGTACAAACGATTATTGAAGCGATCCGTAAAGGACAAGATGCAGCGGTATTCTATTACCGTAAACGCTTTGATAAAACCGATGTCAAACAGCCACTTAAGTTGAGTTTATCCACTATTGATGCAGCCTGTAACCGGGTATCACCTGAGATTAAAGCAGCACTGATACAGGCTAAAGCGAATATTACCCTTTTCCATCAGGCACAAAAAACTGCACCCGTTCATGTTGAAACCGTAGCCGGTGTCTACTGTGAACAACATATCCGTCCGGTTGAAAGAGCAGGTCTGTATATTCCCGGAGGTACAGCTCCATTGCCCTCAACGGTATTAATGCTGGGCGTTCCGGCACAACTGGCGGGTTGTCCGCAAATTATCTTATGCTCACCACCACCTGTGGCAGATGAAATTATTCTGGCAGCATCGCTGTGCGGTATTGATCAAATTTATACCGTGGGGGGGGCACAGGCTATTGCTGCTATGGCGCTCGGTACGCAGTCTGTACCAAAAGTGGATAAAATATTTGGACCCGGTAATGCTTATGTTACCGAAGCAAAACAGCAGGTTAGTCAGTTGGCTGATGGTGCTGCTATTGATATGCCGGCCGGTCCTTCAGAGTTACTGGTCATTGCTGACGAGTATGCACAGCCTGAGTTTATTGCCGCAGATTTACTGTCACAGGCAGAGCATAGTGAAGATGCACAGGTGATGCTGGTTACCACCTCAGGAGAACTAATCAGTGAAGTCACCATTGCTGTTAAAGAGCAAAAAGCAAAACTTCCCCGGCACAAAATTGCCGCATCTTCTATGCAGCATAGTCGGTTTATTCTATGTGAATCACTAGATGAAGCGGTTAATATCAGCAATGACTATGCACCTGAACATCTGAGTATTCAGACCAAAGAGCCAGATCAGTTAATTCCACAAATAAAATATGCAGGTTCTGTCTTTGTGGGACCATGGTCTCCTGAATCAGCAGGTGATTATGCCAGTGGTACCAACCATGTACTACCTACTTATGGCTATGCCCGGTCCTGCTCTTCGTTAGGACTTGCTGATTTTAACCGTCATTTTACTGTACAGAAGCTTTCTGCTTCTGGCTTAACAACATTGGGTAAAACCATTACAACATTAGCTAGAGCAGAACAACTTGAAGCACATGCCCGGGCTGTCGATATCCGTCTTAAAGCCATTGCAAGAGGGGGAAAATAAATGTCAGTGGCAGTAAAACTGTGTAGAGAAACAATAAAAAAGCTAACACCGTACGCTTCAGCCAGACGTATTGGCGGAACAGGCGATATCTGGATTAATGCGAATGAGGCACCCGACAATCACTGTGTCACCATGGAGCTGACGGCACTGAACCGTTATCCAGAATTTCAGCCGCCTGACCTGTTGCATGCCTATAGCCGTTTTTGTCACCGTGCCGAAGAGCAAATTTTGATCACCCGTGGAGCTGATGAAGGCATTGAATTACTTATCCGTACCTTCTGTGAGCCGGGTCAAGACTATGTTGCTTTTTGTCCACCTACTTATGGCATGTACGCTATCAGTGCCGAAACCTGTGGGGTCACTGTTAAAAAGCTACCAAAAGACAAACAATTTGCATTCCCTTTTGATGAGCTGTACAGCATGGATGAGCAGTGTAAGATACTGTTTTTGTGCCATCCTAACAACCCTACCGGAACCTTAACTGATAAAGGGAAACTGGAAACCTTACTAAAAAAGAGGCAGGGTAAAACGTTGGTTGTTGTGGATGAAGCTTATATTGAGTTTTGTGCTGAGTATGATGTAAGCGATCTGATTATGGAATATGATAATTTGGTGGTTTTACGTACACTCTCCAAAGCCTTTGGACTGGCTGCACTGCGCTGCGGATTTGTGCTTGCACAACCTGAGATTATTGAGTGTCTTAAAAAAGTAATCGCACCCTATCCGGTACCGGGTCCTGTGGCCAGTATTGCTGCTCAGGCACTTTCTGATACAGGGTTACGTATCATGCAGGAGCGTGTCGGTGCAGTCAATACAACAAAACAGCATTTTACTGCAGCGGTTGCATCACTATCATGCACAGAGGCAATCATTCCAGGTGCAGGAAACTTTATTACAGTACGTTTTAAAGAGGCAAAAAAAATCTGGCAGGCACTACAGCAAGCCAATATTATTGCCAGAGATGTTTCACATTATCTTTATCTTGAAGATTGTATTCGCTTTACGATAGGTTCTGCTGAAGAGATGGCTAAAGTAGCCTCGGTGTTACAACAACAATAAACGATACAGAAGTATGAGGAGAACAAGTCATGGGCAAAGCTTATTTATTTATTGACCGTGATGGCACCCTGATTGAAGAACCGGTGGAGGATAAACAGGTAGACTCTTTGCAGAAACTTCGCTATGAACCTGTGGTGATACCGGCATTACTTGCACTGCAAGAAGCAGGCTTCACACTGGTTATGGTTTCAAATCAGGATGGACTGGGCACGGCTTCTTTTCCACAAAAGCAGTTTGATCTGCCCCATCATGCGATGATGGACCTGTTTAAATCACAAGGTATTGTTTTTGAAGATGTGTTAATTTGTCCACATTTCTCCGGAGAAAACTGTACCTGCCGTAAGCCTGCGCTGGGGTTGGTTAAGCATTACCTGCAAAAAGGCTGTGTTGATTTTACCCATTCCTATGTTATTGGCGACCGGGAGACCGATGTGCAACTGGCAAATAACATGGGTCTGCGTGGTATTCGCTATGATCGCAAGACAATGGACTGGAAACAGATCTGTCGCGAGTTAACCGAACAGCATCGTGTTGCCGGATTAGAACGCCATACAGAAGAAACTGATATTGCGATAAAGGTTGATTTAGACTCAACGGGTAATAACCAAATTGAAACGGGTATTCCTTTCTTTGATCATATGCTGGATCAAATTGCAGTACATGGTCATTTTTCTCTGCAACTAAAATGTAAAGGTGATTTACATGTTGATGATCATCATACCATTGAAGATTGTGGGCTAGCACTTGGCGCAACACTAAAGAAGGCATTGGGATATAAAAAAGGTATCCACCGTTTTGGTTTTGTACTGCCTATGGATGAAACCGAAGCACACTGTTCGCTTGATCTGTGTGGTCGTCCGTATCTGGTCTTTAATGTGAGTTTTTCCCGGGAGTTTGTCGGTGGTATGGCGACAGAAATGGTTTCACATTTTTTCCGTTCTTTCAGTGATGGATTGCGCTGTACACTTCATCTCAAAAGTGAAGGGGATAATACCCATCATCTGGTGGAAAGTCTTTTTAAAAGTCTGGGTCGTAGTTTAAGACAGGCATTTAAACGGGAAGGTAACGAAGTACCGAGTAGCAAGGGGGTTTTGTAAACACAATTATGACGCAAACATTACAGCACAGAGGTACGGTTATTATCGATACCCGGTGCGCAAATCTCTCATCGGTCTATTTTGCTTTACAGCGTATTGGTGATCATCCTGTTATCAGTACCGATCCTGAACAGTTAAAACAAGCTGATCGTCTTATTCTGCCTGGTGTTGGTAATGCGCAGGCAGCTATGCAACAGCTGGAGCGAATGAATCTGATCAGCTGTATTACAGAATTGACACAACCCGTGCTTGGAATTTGTCTGGGCATGCAGTTAATGGGACGTTTTTCTGTAGAAGGTCACTGTAGTTTGCTGGGAATAATTAAAGATAATGTCGTCAGTTTACAGCGAACTGCCGATATACGGCTACCGCACATGGGTTGGAACTGTATTGACTATCATCACGAGCATCCACTGCTATTTCATATAGACAGAGGGAGTTACTTTTATTTTGTACATAGCTATGCTTATCCTGAAAGTAACAAGTATACAGTAGCGACCTGCGAGCATGGTCAGCGCTTTTCTGCTATTGTGCAAAAAGATAATTTTATCGGTGTGCAGTTTCATCCGGAGCGTTCCGGTGCTGCGGGAGAGCAGCTATTAAAAAATTTTCTCAGACTATAAACTAATAATAACTGTCAATAATAAATATTATGATTATACCTTCTGTCGATTTAATAAACGGGCAGGTTGTCCGTTTATACCAGGGTGATTACACAAAACAGACCGTCTATACGTCGGATCCTGTTGATCTATTTAAAAGCTGGATCGATCAGGGCGCCAGCCGTTTACATCTGGTGGACCTTACCGGTGCAGAGCACCCTGAAAAACGTCAAATCACCTTTATTGAAAACATCCTTACTCATCTTCCTGCCAGTATTCAGGTAGGTGGTGGCATTCGTACAACAGCAGATATTGCTGCTTTATTTGGTGCAGGTGCACAACGGGTTGTTCTGGGTTCTGTTGCTGTAACTGAACCTGAAAAGGTCAGAGAGTGGTTAACCCGCTGGGGAGGAGAGGCTATTGTTCTGGCACTGGATATTCGCATTCATCAGTCACAAAAGATGGTAGCCATAAATGGCTGGAAAAAAGACAGTCAAAAAACGTTGGAATCGGTCATGCAATATTATGCAAACAGCGAACTCAAACATGTACTTTGTACCGATATTTCCAGAGACGGCGCATTAGCAGGTAGTAATGTTGCGTTGTATAAAACGTTGGCTGAACAATATCCTGATATCGCCTGGCAGGCTTCAGGGGGGGTAAGTGACCTTGCGCACATTGCATCACTTAAACAAAGTGGTGTTGCCGCTGTTATTACCGGTAGAGCACTACTGGAAAAAAAATTCACTTATAAAGAGGCATTGCAATGTTGGCAAAACGCATAATTCCTTGTCTGGATGTAAAAGAGGGTCAGGTCGTCAAAGGTGTTCGCTTTCGTGATCATGAAATCATGGGTGACATTGTACCTTTAGCAAAGCGTTATGCCGATGAAGGGGCTGATGAACTGACTTTTTATGATATTACCGCATCAGCACACCGGCGGGTGGTTGCATCAACATGGATCAAAAGCGTTGCAGAAGTGATCAATATTCCTTTCTGTGTTGCTGGTGGTATTCACTCCGTAGAGGAGGCGGCAAAAATTTTAGCCAGTGGGGCAGATAAAATTTCTGTCAATTCACCGGCGTTGAGCTGTCCACAATTAATTACTGATCTGGCAAATCAGTTTGGTAAGCAGTGTGTTGTTGTAGGTATTGACAGTTATTTTGATCAGGCTACTGGTGAGTATACAGTTCATCAGTATACCGGTGATCCTGAAGCGACCCGACAAACGCAATGGAAAACAGTGGATTGGGTAAAAGAAGTCCAGCGCCTTGGAGCCGGTGAAATTGTCTTAAATACCATGAATCAGGATGGCGTCCGCAATGGCTATGATATAAAGCAGCTGCAACAAGTACGTGCCTGTTGCCGTATACCGCTGATCGCTTCAGGAGGAGCAGGAACCGCAGCTCATTTTGCTGAAGTGTTTGAACAGACCGATGTGGACGGCGCACTGGCTGCTTCAGTTTTTCATAAAGGTCTCATTGCAATTGATCAGTTAAAAACATGGCTTAACACCCAATCTATTAAGGTTCGGCTGATATGATAGTAACAGAAAAGATACTGGAAAAACTTGACTGGAACAAAGCAGCAGGTCTGTTGCCGGCTATTGTTCAGGATGATACAACAGGTCAGGTATTAATGATGGCCTGGATGAATAAAGAGTCACTAAAGATAACACTACAAACTGGTAAAGCCACTTTTTTTTCCCGCAGCCGTCAGTGTCTGTGGTGTAAAGGCGAGACTTCCGGCAATACGCTGTTTATTAAAGAAATTACTGCAGACTGTGATCAGGATACACTACTGTTACTGGCAGAAGCCGCAGGACCTGCCTGTCATAAAGGAACTGTAAGTTGCTGGAATGACAGTAGAGAACCTGCGTTTACTTTTCTGAAAAAACTGGATCAATTGCTGGAGAGCAAAAAGAATGATTCAGCTGGAAAAAGTTATACAGCGTCACTTTATCAGCAGGGAATAAAGCGAATAGCACAAAAGGTGGGAGAGGAAGGTGTAGAAACAGCATTGGCAGCGATGACAGGTGATCACGCTGAAATCATTAATGAATCCGCTGACCTGCTCTATCATCTGATGGTTTTACTAAGAGCACAACAATTATCAGTGGAAGATGTCATTGATTGTTTAGAAAAACGACATATGACTTCAAACAAAAGATGATCATTTAATTTATCTGACATGCAGTAAAACTCATTCCTTTGGGGTGTCTCGTAGTCATATTTTTTAGAGGCTGACTTTTATCCCGGCAGATTTATCTCCTGCTGAAGATATAAATCTTTACTGAACACACCGTGGGCTGAGCCTGTCAAAGCCCAATTGCTTTTTTTTCCAGGCTTCGACAAGCTCAGCCAGCGGACATCGTTGTATTGGAATTATATGAAAGCTGATATTATCTGAGTTCACCTGTACTGGTTTATTTATTTCCCCGGATAATATTAATTTCTATTGAAATATTTGTGTATAAAAGACAGGGGAAGTACGGGGTAAAAGCCTTGCCTTACCCGATGTAATTTTTAACAATTTAAGCAAAATTCCCCCCACATAACAGCTTTGCTATTTGGGGATGGGATGGATAGCGTTGTTAGTTTTCTGATCTTTTCTGTTTCTGTATGTACTCTTTTAGTATTTCAA
>JAPORK010000491.1 GCA_026710285.1 Endozoicomonadaceae bacterium
GGATTTTTATTATTCAGCCAAAAACTCCGAACCAGAATTTGTGTATAAAAGACAGCCTTTAGGGAGGGAAAAATGTCAAGACAATAACTCTTTTACTAACGGAGCATGATTCAGGCGCTGATTTTTACATTGCAGGCGCTGGCAGCGGATAATTGCCTGTAAATCAGCCAGTGCAGTATCGAACTGGTTATTAACCACAATATAATCAAATTCATGGTAATGGGATATTTCGCTGGTTGCTTTAGCCATACGATGTGCAATAACTTCAGCATCATCGGTACCACGTGCTTCAAGGCGCATTTTTAGTGCAGACTGAGAAGGAGGCAAAATAAATATGCAGATTGCCGCAGGGACATGCTGACGAATTTGCTGTGCACCCTGCCAGTCAAGTTCGAAAATAATATCATTACCTTTGTGCTGCTGTTCTCTTACCCAGCGTTCCGAGGTACCATAAAAATTACCAAATACCTCAGCGTATTCCAAAAGCTCATCATTAATTATCATTTTGCGAAACATTTCAGTGGAGATAAAATGATAATTTTGGCCATCATGTTCACCTTTACGCGGTTTTCTCGTTGTGTGAGAAACAGAAACAACAATTTTGTCCATTGATTCACACAGCGCTTTTACCAGACTGGTTTTTCCTGCACCGGAAGGGGCAGAGACAACGTAGAGCTGACCTTCGGTCATATAATTTTCCTTTAAACAATTGAACATAATCAAAGCAGCATATTACAAATTTAAATAGATTTAAACTTACATGAAGGTTTTGACATTCTCTCATCCCTAAAGGATGTCTTTTGTTACTGAATTGTACCGAGGGCTGAGCTTATCGAAGCCCGGCTGCTTTTGATCTCTGAGCTTCGACAAGCTCAGCCCACGATTTTATTCCAAAAAGACTGGTATATTCAGCAGCAAGCAACCTGCCAGACTTAAAAATAAGCGTCTAAAAATGTGACCAAGAGACAGCCGTTGGCGAAGTCAAAGCCCGAAGGGGAAGAGATGCATCCTTTTTAAAGAAAGCAGCAGAACACAATTCAGGCAATTATATTATTCATCTTGAAACCACTGTTCTTGTAGTAAATCAGTTGCCGTAGGGCGCCTGGTAAAATCGACCTGCAGGCATTTCTCTACTATTTCCACAAGCTGAGGTTCATTGGTGAAATTCTTTTTCAGATAGTCGATATCAACACCTTTTTTAAAGCATTCTTTCGCTTTATTGTTTGCTCCCACAGAAGCGTATTGTTGTGATAAAAGCAAGCAAGCCCAATGTCTTTGCGCTAAAGGCAACGTTCTTCTTTCGCCTACTATTAACTTATACAGTAAACAACCAAAGCTCCATATATCTGCTTTGCAGTCATATATTATTTCGATAGGACCAGACATAACGCAGGGACAACCTACTTCTGGTGCTCTATACTGGATCGCTCCAAAAGGCATTACAGATGCATATTTAATTATGTGAGTTGGAGTTTTAGCAAAGTTGTGTCCAGGGGTATAACTGGCATGATCAAAACCACCCAGTTTTACCAGATATTTTTCCTTGTGCGGACAGTAAAGAGGGTCACTAACAGAGCATTGATGGGTTGTTTTTAGTAAGATATGAGAGGCAGCGACCGTTCTGTGTACTATCTCCTCATTGTGCAGATATTTAAGAGCAAGCAAAACAGACTTGATGATATGTTTAAAATTGCACTTAATTAACAACCAGTCTTCAGGGTTCAGATGGTTTATTGTGGAAGTGTCTGCTTGTCCGGTTGAGGCGTCATATGCATTTTTCAGGTCACGTATACCATTGTTTATCACCATTCGTAAACTCAGACCTATTGGTTCAAAAAAATAGAAGCTATAATAGTTGCCTCTGTAACGCTTACTCTCCTCACCCATCAGTACCCATTGCAACTCAAGTATATTCGTGTGTGTTAATTTCGACTGAATGTTAATGTTGGTTAAACGGTAGAGTTCTTTTTTTGCCATATACAGTTTCTTTTCATAAAAAATCTGAAAAAGACTATTATTCCCTTTGTTCTGGTTAAGCTTTTCAAGATTTTCAAGGGATACCTGCATTGTTTTGGTTATACTCTTGTCTTTGGAAAATACAACGTAACCAGGATTTTTTATATTTTCGTGATAAAACTGAGCCTGGACCGTGTCATCATTGCACCTGGTAATCGAATTATTCTGATCTGCCGAACTGATTTTTCCGAAATGTTGTAGCTCTAACTTTACCATTGTTTTTGTTGCATTCTTCTTTGTCACTTGAACCCTGCTTTTAACCATCCATGCTGTTTTACCATAATCTATATTAAAAAACCTGGATTCGACCGCATAGCTGTCCTTGTGATAAACGAAAAGAGCTCTCCTGGGTAGTGCTGGTGGATTCTGCTGTTTTTGTAGTTCTTTTTTCTGAATGCTGCGGGTACTTTTGAGGGCAAGATTTTGTGATACTTTTGTCTTAGGATTGTTCCTATCAGGACCTCTTAATTGTGCCATTTCCATCTGTATAACAGCGAGATTTTTACCATTGACCAGCATTTGGTTGTGAAGGATCTGTTCTTCAGTTTTAGCGGGAGAATGGCTGATCACTAACAGACAAGTATTGGCGAGATTATCCGGATGGTCGGTAGTATCTTCTGTGCCAGCTGCCTGGTGATCAGCAATATCAGACCCGGCTCCACTACAAACTAGCAGTGTTTGTGGTGTTGTCTCTGTTGTATTGCGTGTAACGCAGACTCGCTGTTGATCTGTATTATCATTAATTTCAACAGCAACCAATGAACCATCATCCTGCTCAGCAAATAGAGGGTTACTTACTGTAAGGTCTGATTCACTGTTCGCAAGATGCAGCGCATTGATTTGCTGGCTAAGCAGGCTGATATCATCCGTTGTATTATTGTCACTGCTGTGTACGCTCTCTGTTTGCTGATTATCAGCAGGCGTTTCTTTTGCTTCTGTCATCTGACAGGAACAAGCGTTTGTAGTAGTATCAGAAGATTGGTCTGGATTATCTGTAGAGCATCTGCACAGTGAACACAGATTAGCGTGTGTATTTGAAAAATGAAAAACAGATATTAAAAATATAATTAAAAACGCCGCGAGGTGTTGTTTTTTCATTTTTTACTACCTGTTTATACAATCTGTTATATTTTAAAAATAATATCTGCATATAAAAGTAGACTGATTTTAAAAAAATGAGCCAGATATTTTTCCGTACCGGGTGCCAAAAGATGAAGTGTACAGATTGTTTTTAAAGCATCCCGGTAGTTAACAGTCATAATATAATAGCTGATCTGTTATTCTATTGAGAAACTGCGCATTTGTACGACCAACGCTTTAAGGTTGCCGTCTCCCTGTTTTTCCATCAATGCCAGTAACTGGTTAAATTTGACCAAAATATCTGTATCTAAGTCCCTCTGCACAGCTTCTATGACTTTTCTATTTTTATCCTGCGGTGATGACAACGCCATAATGTTTTGGAAAAGCCCAAAGTCTATGACTTCGTTTTGTAAAAGAGAAACATAAAAGTAGTAGGTTGCCGGAAGAGAAGAGAGAAGTTGTGAGGCAAATTGTTTTATGGTTTCATGTGCCTGTTGTACTTCTGCCGACAGAGGGATATCGGCAATCACTGATGTGATCCTGGCATCCGATGATGGTTGTAAATCAGCAATTGTAAGCGGGTTAAATTTAAATGAATGAATGGCCATCTTGGCTAAATAGTTATAACGAGTAATACCCTGATCATTGACCCATAGTGCTTTGAAAATTTTAGCTGCCATGATGATTAACTGGTTTTCAGCATGCAAACTGCATAAATTATGAAAAGGTATGTGGACCGTGGCTATTTGCAGCGGATAGCTTAGCAAAAAAGAAAAAACGGTCATTAGATGGTCATCGTCATAACATGCTAATAAATTTGCGACAGTAGGATTTTCCAATAACAAAAATTTATTTTTAACCGGTTTGGCTTTAAGTTTAGTTTGCTTATCAATGACTGTGAGAAGCGTTAATAAATCGTTATTAAGTCTTAGTGCTCTTATTTCAGAATTGTAGACAAAGCTGTCACTATAATATTGCAGGACTTGTTCTATTTCGTCAGCGTCCGGTTCCGGCTTATTATAAGTGAGATTTTCCAGCTCTTTCCCTGCTATTTTATGAACCTTGCTGAATAAATTAAATTCTGAGAATTTTTGCCAAGACTTCTCTTTATAGTAAAAATACAGAGAGCATAATACTGAATAGACAAAAAATTTTCCTTCGCTGCGTGTTGTTATGCCTCTTTTGTTATTTTTTTCCATTGCCTCTGCCAAAGCATCAATGCTGGTATATCCGCCACTTTGTGTCGCTTCAATAAAGGTTTTACAACTCAAATATGCAGAGAAATAAGGGTATAACCCTATCCAGTTAAAAGTTGTATAATCCCAATGTTGTGCCTGTTGATCTAATACCTGAACAAGCGCTGTTTTTTCTGCTCCGGGCTCTGGTGTCGATACTGCTTCTTCCGGTTTTTTCTGCATATGCGAAGCGTGCTTTTTTTGTTGTACGCTTAACATAGCCGATGCCATTTCACATACAAAAAATATGCTCATTGTGCAAATAACTACATACCACTTGATTGCTTTTAACATACATTAATGACCTTTTGTTTGTCTGATTGGCTTATAAGTCTTATCACTCAAAGACCATAGAATGCTCAAAGCGGATAGTCTGGCATAAAGCAGTTAAAGTTACATAATATGAGATTAAAAAATGTTATACTGTCTTAGTCTGCAGCATTGGGTTTTTATTGTGGAAGAGCAGAAAGTACGTAAAATCATTCACATCGACATGGACTGTTTTTATGCCGCCATTGAAATGCGCGATAACGTTCGTTATCGTAATCGCCCTCTGGCGGTGGGTGGGCATGAGCAAAAACGTGGTGTAATCAGTACCTGTAACTATGAAGCACGTCAGTATGGTGTTCACTCTGCTATGCCAACCAAAAAAGCCTTACAGCTTTGCCCTAAATTAATTGTCGTGCCAGGACGAATGGCTGTATATAAGCAGGTCTCCCAACATATTTTTGAGATCTTTTCCCGTTATACGCACAAAATTGAACCGCTCTCTCTTGATGAGGCCTATCTGGATGTTACTACATGCCAGCTTTATCACGGTTCGGCTACACTAATAGCTAAAGCAATAAGATCTGATATTCACAATGAATTACAACTGACTGCCTCAGCAGGCATTGCACCGGTTAAGTTTCTGGCTAAAGTGGCTTCAGATATGAATAAACCAAACGGGCAAATGGTGATACCACCGCACAAAGTTCAGGAAACAGTAGACAAACTGCCACTAAGCAAAATTCCCGGTATAGGTAAAGTCACCAGTGAAAAACTTAGCAAAGCCGGATTTCATCTGTGTGAAGATATTAAAAATACCGATTATCGTGATCTTTTGCTGCGCTTTGGTCGTACCGGACAATCGCTGTGGAAATTCAGTCACGGTATTGATGAACGGGAAATAGTAACTGAGCGAGAAAGAAAGTCTGTAGGTGTTGAGCAAACCTTTGCTCAAGATATCTTAACTTATGAGCAGTGCTGGCAGATGATTGAAGAGCGATTGTTTCCGGAACTGGAAAAACGGCTTGAACGCGTGTGCCCTGATAAAGCCATTGTCAAACAGGGTATCAAACTCAAATTTGCTGACTTTCAGCTGACCACCATTGAACACACCCATAATAAACTGGATCTGCACTGTTTTAAAACCTTATTGCATGATATTTTAAAGCGTCAGCAGGGACGCAAAATTCGCTTACTGGGCTTGAACGTAATGTTAAAATCAGAGTTACAAAACCGACAGCTTAGCTTTTTTTAGTAATCGCTATCAGTCTTGAATAGTGATCTGCGTATACTGTATGCAAATTTTTTTTAGTATAGCTTTGGCAGAATCGTTGTAACTATCTGCTCTGATACATTAAAAAATCAAGCAAGTAGAAAGAAAATACAAATCTCATATAACCTGCTTCTGTCTGGCTGAAGTATAGCTGTTCATGGTACAAGCCGGAAATCAGCCTTATTTCTAAAGCAACTGAAAATTTTTTAACAAATCTCAGTCACTATTATATTTTTTTCTCTGGTTGTCAATAAAATTAACTTTGTCGTTTATTTAAAGGTAGAAAAATGCTAACAAACCGTAAACAAAAATATATTTATTTTTTTCTGTTCGCACTAAAGTTACTATGTCACATAGGAAATCTGTTTTGTACAATGCCTGATATACAAAAAAACAGATCAGCAACCAAATATACCAGCTACTTTTATCATTCAGATAATCCTAATAATCAAAAAATAAATAAGAGTCACACTAAATTCACACTGAATCCAGAAAAAAAACGTCAGTTAACTGCTTCTTCATCACCTGGTGAATCATCTCCATGGTCAAATGCATTTAACTTCAAAAAAGTATGGGGAACTACTGTTGATCCACGTACAGGTATTCTTAGCGCCTGGATAAAAACAGGAAGTATGCTCAGTAATTTAGGGCATGGTCCTGATATTAATCTTAACGTTAATTATAACAGCAGTACTTTAGCTAACCCGGATGGATTGGGAGAGGGGTGGGGCTGGAATCTGACTCACTTCAATCCGGCTACACATCAGCTGATCACATCCTTTGGGCAAAATTTTTATTTAAAAAAACAGTTCAATGGTTACTGGAAGCCATTATACTATAAACTTCACGATATGTTTATTCAGGGAGATATCAGTACACATTTTGTAATTACTTATGCCAATGGCTTGCGGGAAACGCTGAATCACGGAGGTTATGAAATTCGGCTGGAACAACAGGATGGGTGGAGTGTACGTTTCAGTTATGTACCCGGTACACATCTGCTAAAATCAATAAAAGATGATGAAGGGCATATCATCAAACTACACAGAACAAATAATTATATTGCAATTATTAGCCAGGGTAATGTTGGTCAACAGGTTTTCATATTGATTCATAAAAAAGATAATGAAATACATAATATCATATTGCCTTATTTTGATAATCATACACATCATGGTATTTATTTTCATTATCTGCAACATTTTATGACTCGTATTGATTATCCGACAGGACTAAAAAAACAAATTACTTATAACTGTAGTGATGAAATAAAAATACCAGAAAATTATACTTTACCAGCACATGCTTTGTGCGCTGTTGTTAAAGAAACAACGGATCCGGGTTTTGGTCAACCGGTAATGGTTAACCATTACCGGTATGGTAAGGCAAATATTAATGAACATAATTATCTCGGTTTTAATGCAGGACTGAGCATTACAGATAAATCACCGCAAGACAAACTGTTTGAAGCGCCAGTCAGTTATACTTATCAAACCGGACAGGATAATGGTCTCATACGAGAAGTTCGTACTTACAATAAATACCATCTGATGACAGATGAACAGCAAATTAGTGATCGCACCGGGCGGATCTTGTCAGCAGTACACTATTTTTTTTGTCGCGCCGATCAGTATGACGGTTGCGCACACAGCTCTTTTGCCGATTTACCTGCTACCTATAGCCTACCTTTAAAAATAATAACTCAGGTTTTTGGAGAGGAAGCAGATGTACCTGCTACCACTATAGTAACCGCCCGCTATGATGAGCAAGGAAGAGTCGTCAGACAAAAAGATCTCTATGGACGTGTAAATATCAACCATTACTGCCCTTTAACTGGTAATGCTTTCTGTCCTGCTGCTTCAGCAGAGTGGCCTTTTTCTACATTAACTGAGTCCACTATACAGTATCCTGCTAATACCGGAATTAGTAAAACTCCATCACCTGTAACCATCTGGAATTATTATAAAAGAGAGCTTAATCACAATGGCAAAGGTTATATCTCTGTTCTGGATCATCAAATAGAACAATCTGGTAAACAGCAGATAACAGTAACCCGTCATTATTATCAGAATGCTAAGGACCTGTTTACTTATGGCTTATTAAAACAGATGATACTAACAGGTCAGCTAAATGAAACCAATACATCTGATGCTGTAATTAAAGATTACTATTATGTAAAAAGTCCGGATAGTTACACTAAAACCACTTATAGTGCTATTGAATTATCTGATAATAAGCGTCTTTTCTCACCTTATACTACAACCAGTCTATTTACCAATCAGGTGTTAATGGTAACAGACACAGAAAAAAAACACAAAGATCGTTATTGCTATGATTCATGGGACCGACTTATAAGAACAGAACGTGCTGTTGGCACTAATTTTGCTGCCAGTACTCACTATAGCTATACAATATCTAAAAACCTTAATCAGGTATTGATTACTGCTGTGAATGGACTGCAGCAAAAAATTATTTTTGACAGTATTGGAAGAGTACTAACAAGTTTTACCGAAGCGATTGACAAAGCAGGAAAGAAACAACCGTGGCTCTGGTGGCCGGTACAAAAAAACTATTATGATCAGCATGGATATATTACCAGACAAAGTAGTTATATCATAAGTAAATCAGGAGATGTAACAGTACTTAATACCACACGGGATTATGATGATACTGGCAGATCTGTCCGGATCCATCTACCCGATGGGAGTGTGACTGTTATGCGTTATAATGACAGCAACAGATGTGTTATAAGTTATCATAAAAATGTGCAGGGTAAACGCTCTGTTATCTCAATTTCATTGGCAAATAGACTCAGTAAACCAGTCAAACAGTGGATATTACCAGCCACTAATGTTTCGTTACCTTCAGTAAGATCGCTTTGTCTTAACAGTGATAAACAGCCTGATGCCCGGGTCTCTCTGATCACTTATGATGGATTTGGACGACAAATTGCAGCACATGATCCTGTGGGTAGAATTGTCAGGAAATATTATGATTCAATGGGACGTTTAACTGATACTATTGATCCTGCCGGAAACCGAACGCATTCAATATATAATCTGACCGGACAAACTGTACAATCGTGGGTATATCCTGTTTCAGGCGAGCATTATTTGTTATCATCTGCCAGTTATAACAGAGCAGGACAACTCATATGGCATGCAGGGGAAGACGGAAAACGAACTATTTACACTTATACAGTCGATGGACAGATTGCTACAATCACCACACCGAACCAGCATATTTTTTCCTGGCAGTATAATTTACTAAATCTTCCTGTTAGTCAGTCAATAGATAATAAACAGCGATGGTATATTTATTATGATCCTATTACTTTAGAAGTGCAGAAAAAAACAGATATCACCGGTACCAAAACTTATTTTTATAGTGATGACGGACTAACACAACAGTTAATTTTTTCTGGAAATAATAATTATTCTAATTATAAACTACAGTGGGAGTATGATAAAAATCGACACATTGTGAGTGCTACAGATATTTCTGGTAACAAAACACACATCCAATATGACTGGCTGGGACGTGTTTCTCGTATTACTTATCATCCACACCAAAATAATGATACTGAAATATTGTCTTTGTTCGCTTATGATTATTTCTCCCGCATAAAACAGATTAATTATGGTAGTG
>JAPORK010000257.1:0-1337 GCA_026710285.1 Endozoicomonadaceae bacterium
AAGAGTTAAAGACAAACACGCAAAACAGCTTAGGAAGATGGCGGGTTCGGTTAAGACTAACCAAAATGTATTTATTGATATCCCGGTCACTTTTCTGCAAGATCAGGGATGTACACGAAATAGTTTGTATAATCTTTATCTGCCCATAAAAAAACAATTATTTTTCTGAATTCGATTTCGTTAACTTTGATTCCGCTCAGCCAACGCAAACCTGGAGCCTGAGCGGAATTGAAGGCGGGCTGGCATACAAAATCACAAATTGCTTCTGCATTTGTTTAAACTATTTTGTGCGCATTTCCTATGCAACTTTTCTATCTGCAAAAACTGCTTCAGCAACCAAAGCAGCTCTGTTTTTTTAATTAAAATATCAACAGCCACTGGGCTAAAGTTGATTAGTCCTCACTGGTTATTACAGCGCAGTTTCACCAATGTCGTCAGGTACTGCTTTATCGATCTCCTCGTCAGTTATCTCATCATTATTATTACTGGTTTTGGGGTTTTTCTTATTACAACCATGATAAGTAATATATGCTCCCGTGATTGCAATGACCACGCCACAGGCTAATACAGCAGCGGATGCTGAAATAAGTTTATTTCTTAATGTGTTGTTTTTACTGCTACCTGCTGTAGGTTCTGCTGTGAGTATTCCTTTTGGTAGTGATAAGCAACCACCCTGAGCCGGAATTGATAGTGCGACTCGTTTATCTAATACTATTTCTCCTGGGAGTAAAAACTGAATAACGTTTTCATCATTAACATTTATCCTGTAAGTCATGCGTGTATCCAGAGGATAAGTCTGTTTCCAGTCGGGATCCCATCCACCAGAGGTTGTGCTGTAACGCATTACATCAACACTTTGTGTATTAACATTATTAGTCGTTGCGACATAAAGCCAGCCATTTTTAATCGTAGCAGTAATAGCATTGGTTACATTATCAGGAAAATTAATACTTTCATAGGGGGTATTACCAGGGTTAACTGTGATTGCATTGCTATCAGATGTCTGTATATTCAGTTTATACAGATTAATATTTGAATGGATCGGATCGCTAATCAACATACTATCTTCTGTCAGCAATAAAGGATTGCCGTTAACAAAAAAAGTCTTTGCATTATAAATACTGTTTTTGTCGGATAGTTGTGCCCAGAATAACTGCACACTTTCTCCCTCCTGGTCACCTGGATAAAGAGCTAATAAATGCTGCCTGGTTATAAGCTGAGTTGTTGGTTGTGCTATAACCAGGGATTCACCATTTGCACGTAATATCCTGATATCTTCATTATTTTTATGAGACAAAGGGGTAAGACGAACCAGTCCGTCTTTATTTAAATCAGGA
>JAPORK010000257.1:1347-9487 GCA_026710285.1 Endozoicomonadaceae bacterium
TTGACAGTGTAGGTTCGACGTGAAGTTAGCCATATCTCGTTGCTTCGATTATTTGTAGAAACAACGCCAAGCAATTGTTCATTAGGTAAGTAACAAATACACTGATCATCATGAAGTATTTCAGTTAAACAATGTGGAGCATATGCTTTCAACCAGCCCGATATGGTCCGGGTATCTATTTTTTTTGAGCCGCCACACAGCGTTGATAAATCTGTAGAGGATGCTGCACCTGCAACATCCCACTGTAGTGGACATCGGGAAAGTGAACAGTTTGTTTTTCTTTCCAGTTCACCGGAAAGGAAAGAAAGAGAATTCAGTGAGTTGTCTGGTTCCAGACAGATTAATGAGGTTGCGGTACTATCATTATTTGAAGTCATACCACTTCCCTGCAAGCCATTGTCACTGCCTTTTTCCTGCTCCGATAGCAGTGTCATTACCGTATCAGAAGCGACTAAAACAGGCGCTCTTCTGTTTACAGTTATTGTTGGATTTTGTGACTGACCGGCAGCATCTACAACAAAAGTCAGATGACTACCATGTTGTTTAACCACATTATCCGTGCCTGTAAAATGCTTAGCAGCTATCTTTTTATTGTCTGGAAAATAACTGTCTGTACCAGTAGTAGCACTTACAGCGTTTTGATAAAATATGTTTTCATTACCACTGACTTCATGGATAAGAGGAGCATCGAACAACTCACCTGATTCTTTCAGTGTGATTCTGTTGCTATCACCTGAAACTTTATTGGCAATAATACCTGTACCCTCTGCAACCATTACCGTTGCATTTTTTATCCCTGTGAAAGTGATTTCATTACCCTGACCCATAATATCCTCTGCTAATGATCGCTGCGGACCATCACACCACTGTGTCTGTTGAATATTGAACAGATTTCCGTCAGCTACCTGTCTGGCAATAACCGCACCTTGTGTATCATTAACCGGACAAAGGTTAAAGTTTCCACAAAGACGGGCATTCTGAGTACAACCAAAAAGTGGATCGGTTATATCACCAACATCGAGGGTATAATTGCCTGTTTGAATACTTCCTGAAAAGGGTTTGCTACAGAATGGATAGAGTGATGAATGATTTTTACCATTCAGGATGATATTTTCTCCCAGCTGAAAATTACTCCTGGGATTTCCTTCTAACATCTGATAAAAATTGTTTGCATACAAAGATAAAGGACCTTGTATTTGACAGTTACTACCAGGTTCGCACTGTTGACGGGGAGGTACAGATGCCGCATTTGCGCTTACTACCTGAGCAAAAGCTACACCTGCGACAAATAACAGATTCGTCAGTCCCTTTGCGGATTTTATTCTTGTTTCTGTTGAGGCAGAGATACGCTGATCTTCCTCATATTCATTAAATATCTCATTCATCTCTTTAGCTGTGGGTATCAGGTTAGCTGATGAAGAAGATATATCTTTTCCTGTTTCATCAAACTCATAGCTGGTAAAGAGATGATTTTTTCTATGACCATACTGCTTATGAAGAGGAGGAATGCGTTTCCATCTGGTATAAGCCATAGATGGATATCCATTATCGAGAAACATGCTTAATTGTTCTGAAAAACTAGGTTCCGGAAAAAATAGATTTTTCATACTTTTCTGTAAAAAAACAGAAAACGGCTGACCACTTTTTCTTGCAAAAATATCGTTGACACAATATGGTTGTTTTAAAAAAGATAAAATGAGTATTGCAATATCATCCTTTCTTTGTGCCTGTTGCTCAAGATCAGAAAGCATTCCTTTAATCGTAATGGTCTGCGCTACGGGCAGATTGTAATCGCGCTCATACCAGGTACAATACATTGTCAGTAAATAATTGAAGATTAAAATATTTGTAGCTGGAACCAGTTTTTTTTGATCAATGTAATTGATTACATCACGGAAACTCAAAAGACCATTTAATTTTTCTTCAGGCAATGGATGCAGAGGAAGGCGTTGTAATGCAGCAGATTTTTCTTTATATTCCACTGGTGTAAAAAAAGGAAAACGGCTTTTTGATTTTGTTACCGGTTCAGAATCCACTGCATAATATAAGGAGTTAAGCAATTCAACAGGTGCATTTTTATGTTTGTTTAAATAATCATAAAGAGTAAACTGTTCACCGGAAGAGGAAGTGACGTCTTCACCGGCAAATGCTGATGTACCTGCTGTTATAGCCATCATGAAACTGAAAATAATGCTTAACGCTACAACAGATAATTTATTGTAATAAAAAAAAGACTTTTTACTTAACAGCAAAAAGTGGTTAAAGCGTATCTTTCTGTTATTGATTATTCTGTTTTTTTCAGCTGTTTCTGTACTCATTGCGATACTCTTGATTATTAAAATTTTTTTCCTGATATAAACGATCATGCAAAATTTTGCGCAAAAGAGTATAGCAACTAAGCTGAATTTTCAACATTTAGCGCATAGGTAAAATATTTTTTAGCAGATCTCTTTACAAACTATTATCATATTCTATATTTTTTATTGTTGAAAAAGCATAAGCATAGGGTGGTTATAAAAAACTATGTAATTCTTTTTTGTTGATGAGTAATCAGACTGTATCATTGATTTTATGAATTACATGATGAAAAAGTACACACCACTGTTCTTATAAGATTCATATATTGTTTTTGCTTATATCAGCTGTACTGGGTAATAAGTATCTGTTAAAATGCTTATAACAGATACACAGAAAATCATTTCCGTTCAGCTATAATCTTAGTGACTGAATTTATAAAAGGTAAAAGTGAGCACACCAAAATCTGTTGCGATAATAAGATTTATCACCAATTCATGTTTAAAAGCTCATTCCAAAAACTATTTTCATTTACTTTATTCTGGTCTCGTTATTTTGCTACGTTTACTTAATTCCTGAATAATTACAAATAATTTTGCTCATTCTTTTGTTTTTTTAAAAGATATTGATATGATAACTAAGTGTAAACAATATTATCTGTACTATTTTTTAATATTAACTATTTCATTACTTTGTTATACAGAAAACCTGTTTTGTATAATATCCAACATAAAAAAAAATAATTTCATTAACCGATATAGCGATTTTTTTCATGGTTTACATAAAACACCCAATACAGCAAATAAAAAAAGTGATAACCGACTGGCATTAAATTTTAAAAAAGCACAGCAGATTACTGCTTCTTCTGGATTTGTTGGATCAGCACCCTGGTCAAATGCATTTAACTTTAACAAGGTATGGGGTTCAACTATTGATCCACGTACAGGTATTTTCAGTGCCTGGGTGAAAGCAGGCAGTATGCTGAGTAATTTAGGGCATGGTCCTGATATTAATCTTGAAGTTAGTTATAGCAGTAATACATTAGCTAACCCTGATGGTTTAGGTGCAGGCTGGAGCTGGAACCTGACCCATTTTAATTCAACGACACACCAGCTCACCACATCTTTTGGTCAGAATTTTTATTTGCATAAACAGTTTAATGGTCGCTGGTGGCCTGCGTATCACAAATTTCATGATATGTATATTAAGGGAGATATCAGCACACATCTTATCATTACTTATGCTAATGGTTTACGGGAAACGCTTAACCATCAGGGTTATGAAGTTCGTCTTGAACAGCAGGATGGATGGAGCGTTTATTTTAGTTATGAATCGGGTACACATCTTTTACAGTCAGTAAAAGATGATGAAGGGCATAGCATTAAATTATACAGAATAAAAAATTATATTTCAGTTATCAGTGAGGGAAATAAGGGAAAGCCAGTTGTTGTATTAATTAAAAAAAACAATAATGAATTACACAGTATTACACTGCCTGCGTTTAGTCATCATAACAGTCATGGAATTTACTTTCACTATCTGCAACACTTAATGAATGGTGTTGATTATCCTACAGGATTAAAAACCCGTATCATTTATAATTGCAGCTATGAGATGAAATTTTCGGTAATTGCTGCTTTATCTCCTCACGCACTATGTGTTGCTGTTAAAGAAATAATCAATCCAGGTTTTGGTCAACCTATAATGGTCAGTCGTTATCATTATGGTACAACAAATATTAATGAGCACAATTATCTCGGTTTTAATTCAGGACTTAATATTACAGTGCATTCAACAAAAGACAGACTATTTGAAGTACCAGCCAATTATACTTACACGACTGAACAGGATAATGGTCTTATCCGGGAAATACGCACTTATAATAAATATCATCTGATGACAGATGAAAAACAGGTCAGCGACCGAACTGGGTATACTTTATCGTCAGTACACTATTTTTTCTGTCGTACGGATCAAAGCGATGGTTGTGCACACACCTCGTTTGATGATCTGCCTGTTTTCTACAGCTTTCCACTAAAAATAGTAACCCGTGTATGGGGAGACATATCAGAGACTCCTGCTGAAACCACAGTAACGGCTGAATATGATTCACAAGGCAGAGTAATCAGGCAAACAGATGCTTTAGGTCGTGTAACACTTAATCGTTACTGTCCGCTAAAAGGTGATGCTGCCTGTCCGGCTGTAACCAAAGAATGGTCTTTTGGTACACTAACTGAATCTACAGCACTATACCCGACTCATACTGAAGAAAATACAACTCCACTTTTTCCTGTCACAATCAGAAATTATTATCGCAGAGAGATTAATCATAACAGGAAAGGTTATATCTCTGTACTGGATCATCAGATACAACAGGCAGGAAAACAACAGTTAATAATGACGAATTATTATTATAATAATCCTAAAAATCTGTTGACTTATGGTTTATTGAAGAAAAGTATATTGACAGGTTATCAGAATGGCACAGATTTTCCGGATTCTGTAATACAAGATTATTATTATATAAAAAGTGTGGATAATAACACTAAAACCACTTATAGTGCTATTGAATTATCTGAAAGTAAACGTCAAATATCATCTTATATTACGACCAGTCTATTTACCAATCAGGTATTAAAAGTAGAAGATGCAGAAAAAAAAGACAGTGATATTTATTGCTATGATAAGTGGGACCGGTTAATAAAAACAGAACGTGCTTTCGGCACCCCTTTTGCTGCCAGTATTCACTATCACTATACAATATCTGAAAATCTTAACCAGATGCTGATTACTACAGTCAATGGTTTACAAAAAAAAATCCTTTTTGATGGTACCGGAAAAGTACTGGAAAGCTTTACTGAAGCGATTGACAGAGAAGGAAAAAAACAGCCAGATCACTGGTGGCCGGTAGAAAAAACCAGCTATGATAAATATGGACGCATTGCCAGACACAGCAGCTATATTATCGATACATTCGGACATGCAAAAAGACTTGATATCACTCAGGATTATGATGATACAGGCAGAGCTGTTCGGGTTCATCTTCCCGATGGTGGACTCACTGTTATACGCTATGATGATAGTGACAAATGTGTGATCAGTTATCAGCAAAATGCACAGGGTGAACATTCTGTTCTCTCAGTATCACGAGCTAACATCCTCGGCAAGCCAGTCAAACAATGGGTATTGCCTGCCATTAAAGAAAAATTGCCTTCCATAAAATTACTCTGTCTCAAGAGTGACAAACAACCTGAAGCCCGGGTCTCTGTAATAACGTATGATGGATTTGGACGACAAATTACAATACAGGATCCTGCTGGTAAAATTGTCAGGCAGTATTATGATTCAATGGGACGTTTAACTGATACTATCGGTCCTGCTGGAAACAGAATGCATCGGGTTTATAATTTGACGGGGCAGGTTGTACAATCCTGGGCATATCCTGTCTCGGGAGGATCTTATCTGTTATCATCTTCGGGTTATAACAGAGCAGGACAGCTGATATGGAGCGCAGGAGAAGATGGAAAGCATACTGTTTATACTTATACAGAAGATGGACAGATTGCAACGGCCACAATACCATCCGGACACTTATTCTCCTGGCAATATAATCATTTAAATTTGCCCATTAGTGAATCAACAGATAATCAGCAACAATGGACTATTGATTATGATCCTGTGACTTTAAGTTTATACAAAAAAACAGATATAACCGGCATTACAACGTATATTTATAGTGATGATGGACTGATAAAACATTTAACTCATACCGGGAAGAACCATTATCCTGACTATCAGCTACAGTGGCAGTATGACAGTAACCGTCGTCTTGTGAATACGACAGATATTTCGGGTAATAAAACAAGCACTAAATATGACTGGCTGGGACGTATTGCTCTTATTAATTATTACTCTTATAAAAAGCATCATACTGAAACATTGTTTATGCCTGTTTACGATGGTTTTTCCCGTATACAGCATCTTGATTATGGCAGCGGCATGTACCGTACATTTCACTATGATTTGTGGGGGAATAAAGATCAGATCGTTGATACACAAAGAGGAAAATCTATATCTGAATGGATAATGACTTATGATATTAGTAGTAATATTACGATGATTCGTCAAAAAGCAAAACAGAAACAATATGGTATATTACATTATCAATATGATGTACTGGACAATCTGGTTAGCATGTATTGTCAGGGTTCATCCGGTTTACCATTATGCCCGCATGATACGTCACTTGCCGGTTCAAAATTAACCCGGGCACCGGTTATTACCCGACAAAATTATACTTTTACACCACTTAACCGACTGACCAGCGTTAAAGAAACATTACAACTCACACAGCATGAGAAAACATTAAGCAAATTAACTGATTACCATTATAATGACTCTTTTGCTCCTTTACGTCTTCAGCAAATCAGTACATCCTGGAATCAGAGAAAATCTGTTGTGCAAAAATTTTCTTACGATGACATGGGTAATATGACAGTGGATGGACAAAATAACCATATCAGTTATAACAAAATGAATGAAATTACTCAAGTTATTTCATCAGCAGGAAAGCAAAGTAGTTATACCTATGATGGTGACGGACAAAAAGTGATGGAAAAGAGTCCAAATGGTATCAGTTATCTTTTTTATCGTGGCGGTGCACTCATTAATGAAAAAATTATCAGTCCGGGGCAGGATATACATATTACCGGTTATTTGGGGGTTGCCAAAACCATAGATGGGGTGATCAGTGAATATTATGAAAGCAGTTATAAAGGTGATATTGTTGGTATTTTTAGAAAAAAAGCCAGCAAACAGTATCAGTTCAGTCAACGTAATATTTACAGTCCATATGGTATGGTATGGCATAAAAAAGCTAAAACATTTCCTTTATATAAACAGACTTTACAGGGTTTTGATGGTGAGCGAACCGATCCTTTTACCGGGTGGCAGTTTTTAGGTAACGGTAATCGAACGTATAATCCAGAGCAGCATTATTTCCTTAGTGAGGATCCGGCAGGTGATGGTTATGCTTTTGGTAGCAATAACCCGATTATGAATACTGATCCTTCCGGTAACAGCCCGCAATGGCTGGGAGAAATTTTTAAGTGGACGAGCTACATCAGCACCATGGGATTAAGTGCATTGCATCAGCGCTGGGCTAATATTACCGCATCAATTATTCAGGCAGGATGTACAGTTGCTACCCTGGGAGCAACAGTTGCCAGTGCAGGTAGTGCTGCGCTGGCAGGTGTCATAGCCGGCACAGCTGCTATCGGCAGTATTCCTGTTGTCGCTGCTGCAATACCTGCCAATAAAGGATTGAATATCGCAGGAAAAATTATCGGCATGGCAGAAATGGCTGTTACAGTTGCAGCAGGAATGGTTGGTTTTCTACCCTTTGCTACAGCAGGAGAAGGCGCAGCAGAAGATTTTCCATTGGTACAGCTCCCTTTTAAGATGCTGAAAGCAAGGCAGGAAACAGGCATAGTCCTGGATGATGTGTCAGTTGCTACTCTTATTGGTATGTCTGTACAAGATTACCGACAATTATCACTACCTCCTGCTGTTTATTTTTCTTTAAGCCATATCTTAGAAGCATCATCCAGTTTTTTTAGAGTAGATACTTTTTCCTACTTAAAGTTTACTGATGAGCAGTCTGTTATAGATGCATTGACTTTGTTACGTTCTTCAGCCTTAAAAGACCATATAGGCTGCGATACCAGCTGTATTTTACTTATACATCAGATGGTTGGAAAGACACTTGATATAATGAATCTGGACCGTTTCTTATCTATACGACAGAAGTTTTCTGCAGGTGAAGCTCTTTCGCCAGATCATCCTT
>JAPORK010000016.1 GCA_026710285.1 Endozoicomonadaceae bacterium
TCGACCAGAAAAATTGCTTGATCATATAAAAACTGGTCGAAATTTTTGTTAAAATACTATTAAATAGCTTTTAAAACAACTGTTTAGATGTTTTTCAGGGGCGACTAATTATAGTGTGAAGCCTCAGACGGTATAAATGTACAAATTATTTTGTGCGCGCTCCATAATTAAAATGTTTAAATTATAATATGAATAAGCATTAAACAGAGAAATGGAGTATTTTAAAATTCGTCTCAGCGTTAAGAAAAAGCTACTGTCTAAACTAAAAAATCTAAAAATACTGTATTAGCTATTGCGTTAAAAGCATTAAGTAGTACAGCTTTTCTGTAGCTGTGAGTCTGGTATTTGGTGTGTTTTCCATGAATAGCACTCTGCTCATTTTGGGTTGCTACAGATTTCTCTTCATGGAAAATATTCAGTTAAAACTGCCCAGATGCATTGGTCTTATCATTTAACGAATATATTTTTTGTTATCTTCCAATCCAGATCATAAGGAGTAACATAGGAACGAAAAAGCCCAGGACAACACCCACCTCACGATCTCCCCATTTTTTTTCTGTATAATCACTTAAAAAATAACAGACAATAATCCAGCCAATAATAGCTGCAATAATTATTATTCTTGATAGCAACGAAAAACTAAAAAACCAGTCAAGAACATCCATTTGCGTAAAATACCCTGTTGTAATTAAAAGAACATTTGTAAATAATGAATAAAGCGTAGACTTTATCTCTTCAGTATAAACACACTTCTCTCAATTGTATAGATGGATTATATGCCAATTTGAGAGGCTATCCTCTTTTCGCCTTTATCAACAAGAAGATTTCCTTGCTATTTTTATCAGTCCACAAAATAGCTTCTTTTGCGTATACCTTTTTCCTGCCCGCAGCACATTTGTTTTAGGTTAACACCAATATTTCACAATGTTCATTATTTTTTATGTTTTCTAAATTTAAATAACGTATTATATTGGATAATTTGGCTGGCCAGAGCTTCAGACATAAAGTCAATATAAATAATATTAGGCTTTGGATAGCCTTTTCTAAAAATTGCATCAAGACCTGACTTTAAATGAGAATTAGCTTCATTTGCTAAATCGCGTATGTCAAGTTTTTCTACATGACCTGTCAGTGTCCATGAAAGTAAAAACAGGTAGGGTCTCAGTGATGCAGGAGCATACGGAGAAGGACCGCGACTACGGATTGTTCCAAAATCAAGAAGCTTATTCAGTTGATCTTTTTTCATATCGTAATAATCAGTAGTATCTGAATATTTGTCATAGACAATCAAATTTCCGTCTGTTATATTTTTCAATTGTCCATCTTGTTGTGCATAACTATCACGATAAGAGAAAATTCCTTTTGCAGGGGCTATTTGTTCTGAGTATTCCCCATCAAAAACAGCAACGATTTTACCTCTCAATGCACCCAGAGTAACAGTGGCAAGATTTACATTTTTATTGTTCGATTTATATAAGATGCTACTATATTTCTGTAGCAATAAGTTGACTGCTCTCCTTTGTATATCATCGTTGCCACCAAAGGACATCCAGTCATTGCGTGTATGAGAAAATTTCAATATGACTACTTCTTTAGGGTTTTTTCTTAAAAAACTTGCGACTCCGCTGAGAATATTATCCAGTTTTTCTCCATTACAACCTACACCATCTGTACGATGATAGGTTACCAGACTTCCATGATCATAATCCAATCTTATATCAAAATATCTCGAACCCGCTTTTAACTGGTCAGCAATTGACAACTGTTGTGTTTTATCCCATTCACTTTTTACAAAAAGTGTGCAATGATCTGTTCTTGACATCCCGGCATCATGACTACCTGGTATCACGATATCGCTGAAACGTAATGAATCATTCAAACCTCGCATCCATTGGCTGTTATCGGCTATTACTGTTAATGAAATAATGCCATTTATTATTGTTATTATCAAAAGTACGAATAATTTCTTCATGATAATTATATTTCCGTTTGCAAGAGTTTATTATAAGAATTATTTTTTTGTAGCCAGAGTCAGGAAAAAAATTAGCCATTTGTATTATCTGTACAAAGCAATATCACTATTAATCAGCGCTTATATACACTCCTTTTTTGTATCTGCAAAAAACGTCATAAATTGCATATTAAACGATCAGTATTACTAAATTGCTTTTTTTGTTCTTTCCTCATTTAAATAATAAGTTATTTCCCTGTAATAAACTTACGCCAGGATACAGAGATGTTTTCTGCAGTAACTAGTTGCTATATTCAACACAGCTTCATTATCATTCTTTGTTGATCAGCTCTGCCTTTCAGATTACTGGCTGTGTTTTTTACTGCGTAAAACAGTTTTGACTATATATCTTAGTGTATATGCTGCACTAAAAAGTTCTTTTGAGCCTGATAAACTAAAGCACTTTATATTTCTGCCCTCAACAGCGATATTTTAAGCGCTCTGTGATAATTTAGCACAACCATTAACACATTTTATGCCAAAAAATTACTTTTTTAGATGATGCTTTTCAACAGAAGCATTATATATGCCATAACATTCAAAAACGCGCCAAAAAAGCATAAGCAATCACATTCAAAGGCACATAGTATAGCAGTACAAGAAAAGGTATAATTCAATATTCAGCTAAAGATTTTTAGCTGTTCATCAAGTTATTGTCAGAGTCTGATCATAAATTTTGACAGAAAGTGAACAATGAAAAATGACGCTATTTTTGTTTTTTTTAAGGCACAGCATAACGCTTCCATGCAATAAAAAATTACAAACATGGTTTTTCATCAATAGTTATAACCGGTGACAAGACTATGAACAGTCTCTTAACTGATGCAGCATGTAAATACCATGCTCACTATGCGGAGTTAACGTAATATATCTTCTGTCAGCAGCATATTCTATATTGATTACAACATCAGGTGTTGGTAACCAGTTTTTTCCACGTTCCGGCCACTCTATAAGACATAATCCTTCTTTAAAATAATCACGGGCACCAATCAGCTCAAGCTCTTCAGGATCTGCCAGCCGATACAGATCAAAATGATAAATGCTTTTTTTAGCATCTAAATAGTATGGTTCTATCAAAGTGAACGTTGGACTTTTAACTGCTCCTTTGTATCCAAATCCACGAATAATACCCCGGCTTATTGTTGTTTTTCCTGCACCAAGAGGACCGGTCAAATAAATAATTTCTGAACCAGAGGTGACCTGAGCAAGTTTTTTGCCGTAATCATTCATTGCTGCTTCACCAATTACTTCTATACGCTTTTTTTTCACATATACAACCTGTTTTGTACTAATACCAAGCAACGCTTGCAAACCCGTTTACCCAAATAATGTATTTCAATATTATTTAAAAATACAAATAATCTCAGCCAGTATAACGTATTTACAACCAGCAGATTTTTACACTTGATCACTGCTCAGAGATAATAGCTGACAATTAACCCAATTTTGGTATTAAAACAAAAAGCATACTTCTTTGCAAAATCGTTATATGCATTTGGACAATACTGATGAAGGCAACTAGAGATATTTTTAGGTAAGTGAACATACCAAATTTCTGCTTCTGCAGGAATCTGGTAAAAATTTTCAGATTTTTTTACACTCAACTGAATATTTGTACAGGAGGCAACCCGGAAGCGTAATACGAAGCTTGCGGTGCAGCGTTGATATAATATCCATGGACTTTAAAACATGTGTTGAACTAGTACTTACAGAGCTTATGGAAAATTGCCCGCCCTCAAAAAATAGACTTTATCCATCTAAACACACACTTGCTGCGTAAGTTAAGTTACACAGCAGTGGCGTTGTCTCGAGCACTGAGTACTCACTGATTTTTTGAGGCAGCGATGACATCTTCTGCCTGAAACCCTTTATCTTTTTTAGCAATAACAAATTCAACTCGCTGTCCTTCGACCAGGGTTCTGTGCCCTTCTCCCCTGATAGCTCTGTAATGAACAAAGATATCACTTCCTTTATCCCGGGTAATAAAGCCAAAACCTTTTGAGTTATTAAACCATTTTACCGTTCCTGTTTCACGGAAAGAATCATCCGCCATTATTTTATTTGTAGGGTTTAACGCATGCAAATTCAATGCAAAGTGTATCAAAACACCCAAAACTATTAGCATAACTACAATGAAACCGGAGGTGGCTGGCAGTACAGAATTTATTAAAATGAGCAGGTACAGCGCTGCAATACCCCCTGCAATAATGGATAAGGAACCTATGGATTGCAAATAGCATTTGAAGCCTTGTTTTATTGTCATATAACAACCTGGCAACAAGTTTGCTATTGAACCTGAAAGTATAATGAGTAGCATTGGGGTTGTGTAGTTATCACACATATTAACCCATGAAATATCATTATTATAAAGATAAGGATGACTCGCATATATCAATAGTAATGCGCAACCTAATAATGTATGAATAAATTTTATGAGTTTCAAGTACATATCCTTGTGCTTAAGTTATCAGATCAAATTGAATGCTTATAAAATTAATAATATCAACAACCAATCTGTTTTAACTTATTGATTTAAAAGTTTTTAAACGTATAAAAAGCTCTTTCAGATCAATAATTTAAATATTTTTATTTTCAATTATTTTTATTAATTGCCTGAAGTATTGATTATAAAAATACAATTACTGTAAATACTATATCTGTAGGAGAAAATATTCACAACCCTTTTATGAATGTAAAAGCATACCCGAACATCTTCCAAAATGCAAGAGATAAGCCGTTTGTTTTAAAGCACAGACTGTCTTTTAAAATCATAAAAGAGTGATGAAATGATGATTAGTTTTTTTGTGGACGTATGAAATGATAAAGTATTTAAAAGATCTTACTGGTGATCTCGCATAACTTAATATCAATTTTTTCAATAAAAGGCAACCAAACTTACGCCAACAGATTTAGACACAGTTCCACAGGGAATGTTGCCATGCAGGTAGTATTTGCCCGGACAGCGTTAATTTTATTGTTGAACTTGTTGCACTCATATTCTAACAATGCCTTCACTCTTGTCATGCAGACACACCCAAACAGATGCTCTATCTCACTCTATCCCAAAGGAGAGATAATATAATATTAAAGTCATTATGTATTAAACGAATGCGGGAAGGCAGTATATATTTTCCAAAACAGGTGTACTGACTATAGATAATCTTCCATCCGGATTGATTGAGCATGGCAAGTCTTCCCTGGTCATTTAACTCTGTGGAAGCGGGTATTTCTGGTAGCGGTATACCCCTCATCCAATACGATAACGCATCAAATGGTATCTCCCAGCCTGTTTCATCAAAGACCAGCTGCCTTACATTACTGCCTGTAACAGGCTTATTCCCGGAAGTCTGTAATACGTAATGATCAGGATAACCAGAGAGTTTCAGCACCGGTTGCCCCAGAGGATTTTTCAACATTAGTAAATAACGGGTGTGATTTTGTTGCCAGCTAATACCTGCCGACAGTGCTTTTTTTGCTGTTCGAATGCCTGCTCTGCCTGTTACCTGCCATGCAGTTACAGGTAGTATTTGTTGTTGGTGATGTATCCATGCTTGTTGTTTTTCCTGTTCAGACGTAAATGTCTGAAGTACGGAACACTGTTTCTTAAATATGCACCCCTGTAACAGTATCAACACAGAAATTAAAATAACACTACATGAAAAACAGCGCACCATGCATTCTCCTCAACGTAAGATTATGGCTCGTAAAATAATTTAAGAAGTTTAAGTAAAATAACGCTAAATTCAACCAGGTTAAATCTTATATTTATATGATGAGACCCGGAAACAAACATCATCTATTGTTGAATTGTTGAGCCGACTTTATACCCGATGGCAGCCAGATCTTACACTTTTGTTGTGGATAACAATGCAGGCATACCATTTTTTTTATCACAAATACCATACATTCATCTGTTTTTTCCTGCAAAAGCAGGAATTGGTTTGTGGTTAAAATCAATATGATTTTGAGGCAGAATGTTATTAGTAAAGTTAAAAACAAACAATAACTAACTTTAAATAAATGATAACTATTCTTTTACTGTTTGTTCTGCTTTATCTCCCTCATTTGCTGAGTTAGCCTCTGCTTTAGCTTCATCATAATCGGTAAAGTCAGTCTTTACACTACTGAGCAGATCATCAACAGAACTAAAAACCTGTTGATCTTTCTGTTCTTTTTCTTCCTGCAAAGCCTTTACTTTTTCACGATCTAAAAGCAGATAATTTGATTTTTGCCCTTCAGGATCAGATTGTTTTGTCCCTTCTTTTTTAGTCTGATCTTCTGCATTTGTATCGGATAAAGGTAGCTCTAAGTTGCTTTCAGCACTTTCTTCTTTACCTTCATCTGACTGTAACGTTTTTTCAAAATTCTCTGCCATTGCATCCAGGCTTTTAATTTCTCCAAGCGGAGGCAGCTCATTAAGGCTGGTTAAGTTAAAGTAATCGAGAAACTGGCGTGTTGTAGCATACATGGCAGGGCGACCCGGAACATCCCTGTGTCCCACCATTCGGACCCACTCACGCTCCTGTAGTGTGCGGATGATATTACTGCTGACAGCAACACCTCTGATCTCTTCAATCTCTCCCCTGGTAATCGGCTGACGATAGGCGATGAGTGCCAGCGTTTCAAGTAAGGCACGAGTATAACGTGGCGGCTTATCCTCCCATAAATGTCTGACCCAGGTAATCATCTGCTGTCTCACCTGAAACCGGTAACCACTGGCTGTTTTTTGTAGCTGAATTCCCCGGTCGGCATAGCATTCTTCAATCTGGTTAAGCGCTTGTTTAATTTCTGTAATAGCCGGTGCTGCCTCCTTAGGGAAAAGTGCTGCTATTTGTTCCGGAGTCATTGGTTTTCCTGCTGCAAACAGAACAGATTCAACAATAATATCCAGAGGATGCTCTTCTTCCGGAGCAGGATCAGAGCTATATTCTTCATTGTGGACCTCCGGAGACAATTCCTCTTCTGTTTCAGAAGGAATCTCTGAATCCAACTGTTGTGCAGCTTCAGGAGAAACATCCGAACACGATTCTTCTGTTGGCTTAGCAGGAACCTCTGAATGCAATTCCTCCTCTGTTTCAGAAGAAATATCCGGACATAATTTCTCTGCTGGCTCCGAAGGAGTTTCTTCTGTAAAATTTGCTTCCTTCATTCACTCCTCGCTTTTACATGAATTGATCCAAAGGGTTGGTTTTGTACCAGCTCGATGAGCGACTCTTTAACCAGTTCAAGCAATGCAATAAATGTAACAACAACCCCCATTTTTCCTTCCTTCGGTGCATACAAAGAAACAAAAGGTGTAAAGGAGCTACCCTGTAATCTGGTTAAAACTGCAACCATTCTTTCTCTTGTAGAAATAATTTCTCTTTCAACAACATGATGCGTAAAGAGTTCTCCCCGATTCATAACTGCATGCAATGCAGAAAAAATCTCCTGCAGTTTCACATCCGGAAAAACAGCAATTTTTTTTATTTCAGGCAGACTAACCTTAATCGTCATTGTATCTCTTCCTTCGCGGGGAAGTGCATCTATATCTTCTGCTGCCTGTTTAAACCGCTCGTATTCCTGTAATCTTCTTATCAGCTCTGCCCGTGGATCTTCCTCTTCTTCAGCTTCTTCTGGTGTGCGGGGCAACAGCATGCGAGACTTTATTTCTGCCAGCGTAGCGGCCATCACTAAATATTCACCGGCCAGCTCAAATTGAGATGCTTTCATAAGGCTAATATAAGCCATGTATTGTCTTGTTATTTCAGCGACTTGAATATCTAAAATGTCCATATTATTGCGTTTAATCAGATATAGCAGCAGGTCCAGAGGTCCTTGAAAGGCTTCCAGAAAGATTTTGAGTGCATCCGGAGGAATGTACAAGTCATTAGGTATTTTTTCAAAAGGTTGTCCTTTGACCAGTGCCAGTTTGACGCCCTCATTTACCAATTCAGACAAATCAGACTGAGCATCTGCGACAGAAGTTTCAGACAGTTCAGCATCCATACATTTTCCCGGGATTAAGTTGAGTAATGCTCATGATTTCAGAGTAATACTTCATTAGTTTTTCATCAATGATACCAACAAAATATTGCGATGAAAAATTATCATATCATTGTTAATAACAGGATATTATACGGCAATTAAAATAATATACCGGATTGTTTTTCATCTATGAACAAAATCAGGGGGATGTCATAATAGATTATGTTTTTGATTTTAAATGTTGCTGAACCTGATTCCATGCCGTCTGGATCACCTGTGTTTTTTGTTTAGCTTGCTGTTGCTTTTCTTTGTTTTTAACAAACTTGTCGGGATGGTGTTGACTCATTAATTTACGGTAAGCACGTTTTGCTTCTTCATAAGAAGCTGTTTTACTGATGCCAAGTAACTGATATGCTTCATGTAAGTTGTTATTATCATGATGCTGTTGATAATTGTAGTGATGAGAATAATCTTTACCATTAGTATATTGTCCCTGTTGGTAAAAAAAATGCTGCGTTCTTGCCTGGCGCTTAAGTAATTCCAGGGTAAACGCACTAACATTGAGCATTCGACAGGTGCGTAACAAAAAATTTTCTTCTCCGGAATTAATCTTGCCATCTGCACAAGCTACCTGTAGCAGGATCTTGATAAACAGATGGATTCGTTGCGGGTGTACTGCCGTTTGCAGCTGTATCAATATTTCTTCTATATTTGTATCCGCTGCCTTGCCACGATCAAAATGAGTGATTGCCTGTTGTCTCTGCTGAGCGGTTAAATTCATAGCATTCATCAACTGTGTAACTTGTTGAATTTCCTGTTCATTAACCCTGCCATCTGCCTTTGCCAGCCCCCCTGCTGCAATAAACACAGCACGAAAAAAAACCTCATTACCATGATAATTTTGTCTGTATGCAGAAGCATGGTGCATCATCACTGATTTTCTAAGCATAAAACCAAACAGACCACCCATGATGGCACCAACCGGTCCGAAAAAAATCAGACCGGAAAACGCTAATAAAAAAACCGGTGCCCACATATTGTTGATCTCTTATTCATGAAGACTAAATTAATAACTTTAAAAAATAATTAGTAGTATCTGCTTACTATAGACTGTAGAATATGAGATTTTGTTGCAAGTTTAACTGCGAATATTACTGTTATATACAAAATCAATGAAAAATCCGCACCCTTTTACGAAGCTACTTCAATGTTAATTTATTGTATTTTAAAAATTATTTAATCACTTTGCAATAGAGAAAACGGGTATTTTCAATTTGTTACTATCCACAAACCCGTTAATAAAAAGAGCTGAATACTAAATTACCTGCTCTGGTTATTTTTTATTCAAGTGTACCCAGGATCACCTTACTCGCAACCTCTGAGAGATTTGCATAAGCAGGTATCGCCCCAAATACAAATGATTGAATCTATGTCTGTTATTGTTATGGCATTACCTTTTGCAGCATGTATAGATGAACAAACAGGTCAA
>JAPORK010000191.1 GCA_026710285.1 Endozoicomonadaceae bacterium
AAACACTTATCCAGTTGATCAACTTTTTCTTGTTGATGCCGGTAAGGAAATATTGCTTTAATACGTGCCAGACGTGCTGGTTTATCAAATATATCCCGGTCAGGATCAGATATTCTAGTTGAAATAAGAAACAAGTTCTCATATATGTTTTTTTAGGTCGCTTAACTTAGCGACTTCAAATCCAAAATTTCGTTTAGTACCGGAATTAGATCGTTTGGACAGATTAAAATCAATAAAGGAAAGCTTTCCTTCGGAGTCTAATAGTATATTCTGTACTCATTCTGCTTTGGGATATAGGGTTTTATTTTTATGCGGCTTTGACAATAATGTTTCTAAGTAAATAAATTCAGTCCTTTCAACCAGTTAAACAGACATATTGGTGATTAAAAAGGATTTTTCAATGAAGATTAATCCGGAACATCCATATGATTATGATGACACACCCACTTATAAAAGACAAGGTAGTATCCATTTGTGGGAAGGACTGGATGACAGCCTTACCTGAAAGAAGGAGAGGAATGACGGCGAATTTACAAAATAACGCTTTATTAAGTCAGGTATAATTCGCCACAACCATCACACATCATTTCGGCCATTCAATATCCAGTGTCTGGGTTGGAAAGGCAAAATCTGCACTATTTTGTTGAATAATTTTTCCAATACTCAGCAATACCTCTTCCTGAACAGCAAGAAAGTCATCCAGACCTGGTGATTTTGTAAAGCAGTATATTTTTAGATCAAGCGAAAAATTACCAAAATTGATAAAGTTAACACGTACAGGACGGTTTTGATCAATATGGGAATGATTTTTTAAAAATGCTCTTATACTGGTGAGGATAATATTGACCTGGCTGAAATCATTGTAACGAATACCAAGCGTATGAGACATACGACGATTTAACATACGTGAAGGTGTTAATACTGCGGTACTACTAAAAATCGCATTGGGTACATAGATGGGCTGCAGTTCATAATTTCTGATCCGGGTTTGACGCCAGCCAATTTTTTCAACAGTGCCTTCGATCTCTTTACCAGCAACATAAATGCGTTCTCCCACTTTAAAAGGACGATCCATATATAGCATCATGCCACTGAACAAGTTAGCCAATGTATCTTTTGCTGCAAAACCAACAACGAGACCGCCAAGACCACCAAAAGCCAGTAAACCGGAAATACTGATGCCGATGGTTTGTAACAAAATGAGTCCCGTGGAAATGGCAATAAAGACCTGGGCTAATTTAAACACCAACTCTGCAGCTGAAGAAGATAATGTAGTATTTTTAAAATCATCTGCCTGCAAATGTAAAAAGGCTTTACGTGAAATATGAATAAAAGTCCAGCCGAAAAGAACAACCAGAACACCACTTTTTACTACCGGAATACCGGCAATAATCGGTAAATGAATGAGTGATTTTAATAACGCCAACAACCAGTCAAGCCCCAGGATACAGATCAATACAACAGCAGGAATAAGGGATCCTCGAACAATTGCACTGATATAAGGAAAAGTGGTTTTATTAATGCGTTTTTTTAATTTTGACAGCAGATGGTAGACCAGCAAACTGAGAACAACGGTTACGCACAGGATGATAATCACCTGAATACTCAATACCCACATGTTATCATGTGCGACTCCTGTAAAAGGTACAGATAATTTTTCAGTAATTTTAGAAGACATAAGCTACCTGTTTTTAATTAAAAAAATGACTTCAGTTATTGTTATAAAACGATTGCCGCAGATAGTTAATCTGATAAACTCTTGTTAGTTTAGTCTCAGAGAATAGTTCAGAGCTAATATTTCGCTAAAAACTTGTCCAAATCTTTTACAGAAAGTGCAAAGAAGAAGAAATAACACTGTTTTGTTTCCAGGATGCATCGTGGTGCTATGCAACAAAAAAAGTGCAAAACAGTGGCTTTTTAGCAACACCTGTCACTTGTGAAAAGAGAATGAACAAGCTTTTAGTCTGATACTATAAAATATGTTTGTGCAATTTTTTTGATTTTCTTTCCAGGTAATGTGTTGAATTGATACGTCGTATAGTGCGTGATTTACCACGAATGAGTAGTGTTTCTGTGGTTGCCATCATCCCTTTACGTACCACACCCTCTAATAAATCTCCCTTGGTAATACCTGTTGCTGAAAACAGTACATTATCTGTTTTGACTAACTCCGGCAACGGAAATATTTTACCAGGTGTTACGCCCATTTCAGCACAGCGACTCTGCTCTTTGTCAGCCGCTTTGCGGTTTTCTGGCGTGTCACCTTTAGCCTCTGTACGCAGCATTAGCCGTCCATGCAAATCGCCTCTTAAAGCACGGATAACAGCTGCTGAAATAACACCTTCCGGTGCGCCACCAATACAATACATTACATCCACTTCACTCTCTGGAATACAGGTTAAAACTGAAGCAGCGACATCACCATCAGGAAGCGCAAACACTTTAATTCCGGCAGACTGCATTTGTCTGATCATCTCACTATGGCGGGGTTTTGCAAGCGTCACGACAGTTAATTTATTCAGTGATTTATCCAGTTCTTTTGCGATGGCTTTCAAATTATCAAGTAGTGGGAGATTAAGATCAATAACCCCTTTTGCCTGAGGACCCACAGCTAATTTTTCCATATACATGTCAGGCGCTTTTAATAAACCGCCTTTTTCAGATACCGCAATGACTGAAACTGCGTTGTTTTGTCCCATGGCTGTCATGCGTGTACCGTCAATAGGATCAACAGCAATATCAACTTCAGCCCCCTGTCCTGAACCCACTTTTTCTCCTATATACAGCATGGGTGCTTCATCTATTTCTCCCTCGCCAATGACAATTTCTCCTCTGAAATTAACCTCATTCATCACTGCTCGCATGGTTTCTACCGCAGCTTCATCTGCTCTGTTTTTATTACCACGCCCCAACCAGTTATACGCTGCCAGTGCGGCAGCTTCTGTCATGCGGGATATTTCAAGTGCCAGTTCATGCTTCATTTTGCTTTAACTCTGTATCTGCTTGTTAATTTGCAAGGTATAATGATAAGTTGTATTCATGTTGTATCACAAACATTATAAAAAACACAGACTCATTTAAAAATTTATTGGCTGATCAGAAAAAAATATCAGCATGTTATACACAGAAAATCGTTAAAAAAGTTTAATTAAGGTCTGTTGATGTTTTGTGAAAGCGTAATATGACAAGACATCAACAGAAACTAATCGCTGCCTGTGATAAAACATAAAATTTATTATTTGGTGTTGATGATTGCTGCTGTCAGACGAGTATAATATCAAATTGTTCCTGAGAATAATTGGGTTCTACCTGAAACTTAATCGTTTTTTTAGTGAGTGATTCTACTTCTGCAACATGTACTGACTCTTCTTCAAGCAAACGGTCAAGCACTGATTCTGAGGCAAGCACCATATAAGTATCATTATCATACATCGTTGATTCCCTGATGATTTCTCTGAATATTTCATAACAAACGGTTTCAGGTGTTTTTAATGTTCTTCTTCCATGACAGGTTACACAAGGTTCGCAGAGTATATTTTCTAAAGATTCTCGGGTTCGTTTGCGCGCCATTTCCACCAGACCTAAAGCAGAAACGCCACTAATTTTGGTTTTTGCATAATCAGATTCCAGCCTTTTTACCAGATTGCGTAACACTTGTCGCTGGTGTTCTTCATCTTCCATATCGATAAAATCAAGAATAATAATACCACCAAGGTTACGTAACCGTAGCTGACGGGCAATGGCTGATGTGGCTTCCATGTTGGTTTTGAAGGTGGTTTCTTCCAGATTGCGGTGACCAATAAAAGCACCTGTGTTTACATCAATTGTCGTCATGGCTTCAGTCTGATCAATAATAAGATAGCCTCCTGACTTTAAAAAAACTTTCCTTTGTAGCGCACGATCAATTTCATCTTCAACAGAATACAAGTCAAACAGCGGACATTTGCCGGTGTAAAGCGTAATTTTACCATCTAGATGAGGCACAAACTCGTGGACAAACTGACAGGCTTTTTGGTGGGTATCCTGATCATCAATATAAATTTTTTCTACGCTGGAAGAGGTAAGGTCACGGATTGTACGTAATGACAGCGGAAGGTCTTCATAAACACAGCAAGGTGCTTTACAAGACTTTAGTTGTTCTTCAATACTTTGCCATAAGCGTAATAAAAAATGCATATCTGATTCCAGTGCTTCTTCATCGGCTGAATCAGCTGCTGTGCGTAAAATAAATCCTCTTTTTTGCGCGAGATCATTTTTGTCAAGAATTTTTTCTGTCAGTTGTTTTAGCCGTTCCCGTTCTTCCATGTCTTCTATACGTAATGAAACACCAATGTTGTTTGATTCCGGCATAAGAACCAGATAACGCGCAGGAATTGATACATAAGTTGTCAGTCGTGCACCTTTGCTTCCAAGTGGATCTTTGGTAACCTGAACAATGAGTGTTTGTCCTTCATAGAGAAGCTCTACAATACTACGTTCTTTATTATTATCTTTATTGCCGTTATGTTTTTTATCAATAACATCATTCACATGAATAAATGCAGTACGCTCAAGACCAAGATCAATAAAAGCTGCCTGCATGCCGGGCATTACTTTACTGACTCTGCCTTTATAAATATTTCCAACGATACCGCGTTTGTTAGCACGTTCAATGTAGATCTCCTGCAGTAATCCATTTTCAATCAGAGCAACACGTGTTTCCATCGAGGTTACGTTGACTAAAATTTCTTCACTCATAATCAGTTTTTGTCCTGTACAAAAGTGGTAATAAAATTTTTCATAGTATTATATCCATTTAGTAAAAGAACAAACATTATGTAGCGAAATTTTTGCAATAAAGCGATGTACTATCTGCTTCTATTGCTTTAGTGTGTTTTAAAAGTATTTAAACTACTGCCATTATAAACATCTCTTAACTATGAATCCAGCCATAAAATGATCAAAACAGAGAATAACCGACGGTGCTGTGGTTTTTTGTATCAAAATATAAAGCAAATGTCTTTTGTTGTACCCACATTATTGTGAAGTAAATGATTTTGTTGAGTAGATACAGCAGAACTTATCTAATATGAAAAAAACCACAGGCCAGATAATGATGCTGGTGCCAATGGGAATAAAATAGAAAAAATTAAAGTGAATTTTCTCAGTAATAATACCTACCCACAGGTAAGTCAGCTGAAATATAATGATGGCGTACATTACAAACAGACACTGCTCCGGAAATTTTACCCGATATATGCGATTGTGCATACAGGCAATTAACAGTGATGATAATAATAAAGCAAGTGCTTGCTGTCCCGGTGCTGAACCGGTTAGTATATCCATAAACAGACCAATACTCCAGGCTGTAAACAAACCAACTTTTTCGGGTGCCATAATCATCCAGAAAATTACAAAGAGTAAAGACCATAAAGGTCTTGCATATTCAAGCAGTGCAGGAATCGGAATAATCGACAGTACTATTGCAGGAATGAATGAGAGCCAAATAAGCCATGAAGAAATTTCTGGTCGCATAAATTATGAACCTGTTTCGTGGTCAGAAGAAGCCTTTTTGTTCATGGCAGGAAACAACAGCAATAACAGTCTGCTATAAGCTGTTTTTGCCAGTGGCTCTGCCTGGATGTTTAAAAATCCATGCGCTGGCAGACGATCTATCATTGTCACTTTGGCCACAGGGTAATTTGCCGGAAATCGCCCGCCCAATCCTGAACTCACCAGCAAATCTCCGACTTTAATATCAGTTGTATCAGGAATATTTAATAATATCAGCAGATTATCAATGTAATTACCTGCTGCGATGGTCTGATAACCTGTTCTACTCACTTCAACCGGAATTCTGCTATTGCTGTCAGTAAGTAACAATACCCTGGCGGAGAAGTAACTGGTATTTATTATTTGTCCAATAATACCTGACGCATCTAATACAGGCTGCCCTATAAATACACCATCTTTTAATCCTCTATTAATAGTAATTTCTTTTATCTGCGGATCAGGGCTGATGCCAGTTACGCTGCCTATTTTTACAACACCGGGTAACTCTTTTGATGCATGCAGAAGTGTTTTAAGCTTTTCGTTTTCAGTTGATAACTGAGTAATCTGTTGTAGACGATATTGTAATAACAAATAATCATCTTTGAGTTGTCTGTTTTCGTTCAGCAGATTTGTTCGGGCAGTAAAATGTTTTTCTACAAAAAACTTTATTTGTTTGGGTGAATCAGCCAGCCACTGGAATGGTACTGTCAGTGTGAGTAACCAAGGTTTTGTTCTGATGAAATTGTCATGATGGCTGTTAATAAATATGATTACTAATGATAAAAGAAGAAGTAAAATAAATTTACTCCAAAAAATCTGACTATATTCTTTTTTTTGAAATATTGAATTAATCATAAATTGCTCTTAGTGTTTAATACACAGACAATATTATAATGCGGTATAAGAACTGTGCTTTGTAATGGTTTATTTCATTGTAAGAAGTGTACATATCTGAGCTATCCCGTTATAAATTAAACGTTCAAATTAATACGTTAAAAAGGATCTGCCTGTGCAAAAGGTTCCCAAAATATCCAATCAATAATTTTATGATTATTAATCATTTTACCTAAACTTCTTATCGGAGCGTAACTATTTTTAATGATTTGTTAATTTTTTATGATTGTAATCCATGACTGAAGACTTCCATTTTTTTTTTAACAACAAGCTTTACAGTTTATTCAGACTACCCAAAAATGATCTCCCTCCCCCGGGTAGTCATGTTCTCTAACTGCTATCAATGGTTGCTGTTTGTTAAAACTGGCTCAATAATTTGGGTCAGGATTTGGTGCAGATTACTGTAAATACCCCATGCCCTCGCTTTAACTTCATTGCTCAGGGGAGATATACCAGGAACGATAACCGTATGACAACCTGCTTGTATTGCTGCTGTGGCTCCGTTATTTGAATCCTCAATGACTAAGGTCTGTTCAGGTGCAAGATTTAGCTGCTGACAGGCAAGAATATAAGGAGCCGGATTAGGTTTATGTTGCGTTACATCTTCAAAAGCAACGGTTATATCAAACATGTTGGCAAAAGTCGTCCCCGTAAAATATTCAGCAATATTTTTTTTACCGGAAGAAGTAACTAAAGCTGTTGCTATTGAGTGATTTTGCAGCAGTGTAAGTAGCTCATGTGCACCTGGCTGCATGGGGAAGCCCAACGCTCGTTTCAGCTGATCCTGCACACAAACAAGCTGTTTAAAAAAGGTTTCGGAGTTAGTCTTTGCTGGTAATAATGCTTTAACTCTTTCAAGGCATATGGTAAATGGTATACCCACAAACTGCTGATAGTCTTCATCACTGATATCAAACCCAAGATTCTGTGCTGCTTGTTGCCAGCTCATTTTATAAAGTGATTCTGTATCGATGAGGGTACCATCCATGTCCAGGATAATAGCTTTTATTTCAGGAAGTGTTTCAGACATAATTACTCTTTGTAAAATCCTGTTAATTGAATGATGACTATTTTATTGCAGAAACGAACATTTGCTGTTTTATGACGCGATCTGTTCTCAAAGCCAGTTGTTGTTATGCAATGTGTAAAAATATAGCATTGCTTTTTATAACATGAAACAGGATGAAAAGCCAAATTCAACAGAGATCCCTGTTGAGCTGTTTAATTTTAAAATTTCGGGTAGCGGGTTTATTAATTAGCGATTGATCAAAACAGGAAGACGATTGACTTGAGAATACTGTAACCTTTGCTAAGCTGCTCTGTTTTAATAACTGTCAATATATACAGGAGAGCAAATGTCACTGGCTGTTGTTTATACCCGGGCTTGTCTGGGAATAGAAGCGCCTGAAGTCACTGTTGAAGTGCATTTATCGGGTGGATTGCCCGCATTAAACATTGTAGGGCTTCCTGAAACAGCTGTAAAAGAGAGTAAGGACAGAGTCCGTAGTGCGCTTATTAATGCCGGCTTTGACTTTCCTGTACGCAGAATTACCGTTAATCTTGCTCCTGCTGATTTACCCAAAGAAGGAGGACGCTTTGATCTGCCTATTGCACTCGGTATCTTAGAAGCTTCAGGACAATTACCAAAAAATGCTTTGTTAAACAGTGAATTTTTAGGTGAACTTTCATTAACCGGTGGTTTGAGAAAAGTCAGAGGTGTGCTACCCGCTATAATGGCAGCAAAACGTGCAGGTCGTGCTTTATTTCTTCCAGGCAGCAACATACACGAGGTACTGCTGTGCAAAAATAGTGAACTCTTTGCCGTTAATTCATTACTGGAAGTTACAGCACATTTATTGGGCAGTAAAAAGCTTGAGACAATACCTTATCAGCCTTTTAAAGATAAAGTAGTACAACAGCGCGATTTATCAGAAGTTTATGGGCAATTTAAAGCCCGTAGAGCTTTAGAAGTAACCGCAGCAGGAGGGCACGGCATGTTAATGTTTGGACCACCTGGCACCGGAAAAACATTATTAGCTGAATGCCTTCCTGGTATTCAGGCACCGCTATCTGAGAGTGAACGCTTGGAAATCGCTTCTGTTTATTCGCTGGTTACTGATATTACTCCACAGCATTTATACTGTCGACCCTTTCGGTCTCCTCATCATACAGCCTCTGGTGTTGCTATGGTTGGAGGGGGTAGTATTCCCAAACCCGGTGAAATAACCCTAGCACATCAGGGGGTACTGTTTTTAGATGAACTGCCTGAATTTGACCGCAAAGTGTTAGAAGTTTTAAGACAACCGATGGAAAATGGTAAAGTTACGATTTCAAGAGCAGCCAGACAAATCACTTTTCCTTCGCAGTTTCAGTTGATTGCTGCGATGAATCCATGTCCCTGTGGTTATTATGGAGATAAAATAAAATCTTGTCAGTGTACACCTTTGCAGGTACAACGTTATCAGCAAAAGATTTCCGGTCCGTTACTGGACCGCATCGATATGCATGTACAGTTATCAAGATTACCAGCAGTAGAAATACTTAACAAAAAATCATCTGCTGAACCATCCGAACAGGTAAAAAAAAGAGTTAAAGCCGCTGTTGAATTGCAAAGAAACAGACAATCTGTACTCAACGCTAAACTAAAGGCAAGTCATTTTAATCAGTACATTCCTTTGAGCGCAGAAGGTAAAAAAATCATGAATACTGCAACAGACAAGCTTTCTCTTTCCGTCAGAGTAGTGCATCGTGTGTTAAGAGTAGCCAGAACTATTGCAGATCTTGATGCAACAGATGTTGTAAATGGCAGTCATCTCAGTGAAGCACTCAGTTTTAAGTTACCTGATATTGATGTAAACAGTTGAATTTAAAACATTAATATCATAAAAAATGGTATTTCGCCATATCAGTTATATCGTGTACAGACACTGAGATATGATTCAGAGCCTGTTCATAATCTTTTATAAAAAGTAAAAATGATGTGATATGATACTGTTT
>JAPORK010000156.1 GCA_026710285.1 Endozoicomonadaceae bacterium
GATTTGTAATGTTGGTTTTTACTTTAAATGTAACTTGATATCTCATCTAAAAGACATGCACAAAGGACCTTTTACAGATGAGGATTGTGGAGAAGCTTTTAAATCAGTAGAAGAGCTGGAGCAATATAAAAACTCCATTTTATGCAAAAAATCATTTAAATGCGAGATATGCAAACAATACTTTCAATATCGAGCAAAATTAATTCAACATCAGATAGAGGACCACCGGCTGACCACTGAGGAGGTCATCTATGTATGTGGTTATCCTGGTTGCAATGAGGCCTATATGCAAAGAAGTAGTCTCATCAAACATCAGAATTTTAAGCACTTGCCCTGCGGAGAGGAGATGATAACCTATGATGATTTAAAGGTTCATCGACAGAGCTGTGAACAATGTGAAAATTTTGTGGGACATAAAAAATTAACAAACATAAAAACAAAACGATCACCTGATAATGAAATTTTAAAATCATTTAAATGCGAGATATGCAAAGAAATCTTTCAACGTGAAGCACAATTAATTCAACATCAGATACAGGAGCACCAGCTACCCCCGCGCAAGATCATCTATGAATGTAATTATCCTGGTTGCAATCAGGTCTATATAGACCAAGAGAGTCTCCACAGACATCAGAATTTTAAGCACCTGCCCTGTGGAACAAAGGTGGTAAACCATGCTGGTTTAAAAGCTCATAAACAGAGTTGTCAGCAATGTCAAAATTTTGTGAAACCTAAAAGATTAAAAACCACAAAAGGAAAACGATTATCTGATGATAAAATTTTATCTGCTAAGGACAAAACTGACAATACTCAACCTGAAGAAAATAAGTCAACCCGTATAGCAAAACAACCCATAAAAAATAATGATTTGAATACAACTTCTGAAATAAGGCTGTCATCACAAAGTATTAAAGATAATCACTCCCCTGATGAATATGAATCAGATAATTGGATTTTTTTGCTGACAATTGCTTGTCCAGAATTTATTCGTACTATAACAAATAATTTATTAACAACAAAAAATTTTATAGATAATCATAATTATCAAGACGCTGCCAGTACTTTCAGCACTGCAATGATAACTATTTTAAACTTAAAAAACTGTTTCTCAAAATTTAAGTTTATAGATTCATCCTGTACAGAAAATAACAATACCACCAAAATTGACACGATGTGCAATACACTCAAAGAGATTGAAGACTTTATTCTGAAAAATTTTCCCGGTAAAAAAGACTCAATTACTGATATCCTGCAAAAAATAGAAACAATCACTAAAACTATGCACGAAATATTTGCAGACTGGCAGTTAGTATTGCAGAGCAAAAATCACAGTGCAATACAACATGAAAGTTCTTGTTCATCAGGGAATGAAGAGATTGACTTACCCATTTCTTCATCAGCAAATGAAAACCTCCTCCTTCCTGAAAGTCAAGACTCAAACTCACTCTTCTCTGATTTTGAGAGCTTTTTGGAGAGGCATATTGAAACTCTCTCTGATTTACCTCTATTACAGCAAATGGACAGAGACATACTATTAAACCCTGAATAATATCTGTTATACAAAAAACGCATTCAGTACTCTAAAGGAAAACACTGGACATCAGGTTCAGAAAAGTGAAGGGCAGTCTGGATATTCTGTATTGCATTTGAGCTGACTATTTAAAAGTATAATAGCAGCTCAAACCTGAAAAATAACGATACATTATAAATTAACGGGTTGTTTTTTTACAGTTTATCGTAAACCCACTATCAATCACCTTCTTGTTGAAATGTAATTATCCATGAATCAAATAATCCGGGCCGGTGATCTTGATTAATTTTTTGATCAAAAGGAAAATAAGTATCAGTATAACTGCTTGTCTGTGATGTTAATTTAGGATTAACAGCTGTAAAATCATCCGGATAAATTCTGGATTTGGACAGAGTATCATCTTCCTTATATTTGGAGCTGTTTTGCTGCAATAAACTTTCTTCTAGCATGGTTCTTAATGCAATATTGGTAGCTTCACACAAATGCTTTGGTTGTAACTGAGCCAGTGGACTATCTTGTTTACCTTCAAATATCTTGCTCACCGGCATATAAGGTGGTGATCCACCTTCTGGTTCGTAAGCAAACCATCTTGCTATATCGCTGGTTCTTTTTTGCAGCTCAGACATTAAGTGTGGGTTATTTTTTTGTTCAGGTTTAATTTTTTTCCAGTAAGACAGTCGTTCTAAGTATTGTTTTTGGTGGTCTTGAACAAACTCAGTAATTGCTTTTTCATTCATATCCTCAAACTTTTTTCTCGCTTTCTGTGCCTGAACCGGTTTTACTTTGGCATACACAGGTTGCAAACCATCATACTTCATAATGGTAGCAGTACGCTGCTGAATTGATTTACCCTCTATTTTCAACCAGCCACGTACAAAAACATTGGGTACATATTTTCTTTTGATGCGCCCTTTAATGGGTCCATCTTCTTTTGAGCCTGTGGGCGATTCAGTCGGTCTGAAAAGAATGTAACGCACTATATTCCCTATATTCCCTGCTTTCATTATAAATATTCCCTAAGTGCTGAAATTAAATGGATCATGTTATACCTATTCAGTTATAAAATAACTGTTACCTGCACAACTGACCGATCCTATTAATTGATCTGTGAATTAGCTACACATTCATTAACCCACAATCAATACAGCCTACTTGCTGTAAATAATAAGGCAATAACACAACAACTATTAAATCATTTACTATGCTTATTGCCTTTTTATAACCTGGAAAAATTCAGACTGCTTTATTACAGTTAGATTTTTTATTATTCGCACAATCATGATATTATATGGAGCACGTGTCACATGTTGTTAAAACAGAAAAATATCGCTATTTTTTTTTCTGTATTGTTATTATCATTCTGCATAATTATGTTTAATACGTTAAAAGTTTATGCCGGACTCATAAATGATACCGATACTAAAAATAATGAACCAGATGGGAAAATAACGCAAGCTGTCAAAAAAACAAGAATAGAATCGTATCCATGCAACGAATGTCATATAACATTTGACCGGGAAATCAACTCAGAAAGGTATAATTGCACAGATAAAGATGAGCCTACAGAAAAACAAACACCGGAACATTCTGGTGAGACCACATGCTGTGATAGTCAATCAGATGTAGCTGAGCATAAGCTTATCAATAATAATAAAAAACTGTTCACATGTGAATATTGCGATCGTATCTTTAAATTACAGAGTAGTTTAGACAAACATAAAGCATTATTTCACCAAAAATTAGCTTGTCCTAAATGTAATCAACCCTTTTGCAAAAAGACAGAATTAATCGGTCACCTTAAGGAAAGACATGGACTGACCGGAGCGGAGAGCTTATCTGCATGTGACTATGATAAAAGCTTTACAATTAAAAAAAGTCCTATAACGGGTGAGATCTTTTATCGCCTGCCATGCAAAAAGCAATATGTCAGCTTGGCAAATTTACAAATCCACTGTAAGTTTTGTACTGTATGTGAATTAAAAAAAGTCGTGCTACCTGCACAGGCAACAGAAACAGCAGTTATAAACAGTTCACACAATGATCAGATTTTATTTGCAACAGATAAAGCTGAAAAGACTCAACATGAAGACGAAACATTAATCTGTACAGATAAATCCACACAGAAAATTTATTCGTATGAAACGCATGAGATAGCATTACGGCAGGAAAATATTATCAACTCTCTGAATCTTAGCACAATAAATAACCGGACTGATATTGATGCTCTGAAAGATATTTGGTTAGAAATTACTTCAGAGATAATATTAAATTTACTACAAATAGAGAAGAGCATAAGTCACGGTGATTCTCTGTGTATTGCCACTGTTTTTAACAATATAACCAAGAGTATTACACAAATTAAAAAATTGATACCATTATTTCAGTATGCAGATTTAATCATTACAGGAAGTAAAAATACCGACAAAATTGGCATAATTTCAACGATATTCGGGTATATTGAAATAGTTGCGGCAGCCGGTGTTTTTAACAATGAAAACTTAATTTCGCTGCTCTCAGATCAGGTAAACACAACCTGTGACCATGTGTCTGAAGTATTTAAAGACTGGTGCCATGTATTACCGAAGACTAAAAAAATCTACTCACCAGACACAAGTATGGCTTTTTCTCCTGAACAACTGCTTGTCTCCTGTTCTGACCAGCCCTGTTTACAGCCAGTGAACAAAGATATACAGCATGATGATGAATAATATGCCTTAATAGGCTGGAAAAAATTTATTTTTTTATTAATATCACATTATTCTTAACCACTGATACCATAATTTTGTATGACGCAGACTCAATATGCCTTTTAAAAAAAAATATATCACTCTCTTTTTTTCTGTGTTGCTATTATCATCTTGCACAATCATGCTCAGTACACTAGAAATTTGTGCTGTTCTTATAAATGAACAGAATGCTGATACTAAAAAGAGTGAATCAGATCAAAAAACAACTCAAACAGTCAGAAAAAAAAAGGACAAAGAAAGCTCAAAACTAATGTACACAGGAAAAATAAACAGGTCAACATTATTTACAGACCTGACTTCATCTCCTGCAGAAAAAACTGAAATCCCACAGACAGAAGCTCTCTGTGAGTACATTTGTGACATCTGCGCTCAGCGCTATAAACATAAGAAAGCTCTTTTCAGACATAAACGACTTAAACATTTACCTTGTGGAGGATGGTTTACAAATTCAACAGAATTAAAGCTTCATAAGGAAAATTGTGCTATATGCCAAAACTCCTGTAAATTTAAGAGTCTAAAGCTGATAGTAAGTATAAAAATAGCAGATTCACCCGGAGAGCCGATTTTATACACTACTAAAAGAGCTGAAATACTACAAGCTGCCCTGCGAGAATTAATCCGTACAGATGAACCCTTTGTGCAGGATAATAATCTGGATGAACTTTCTGAAGAAATATTGTTGCAGGAAAGCAATAGGGGCAATCAGCTTCTGCATCAATTGAGAATTAACGATCTGATTGATATACTATCAAACCGGCTTACAGGAATTATTTTTGAAATACAAGTAAAGTTGTCTGTAGCAGAGGGTCACATAAGCAGCAATGACTATAGTAATGTCATCACTAGTTTTACAACTATCGCACAAAATATTGTGCAATTTAAGGCGTTAATGCGATTATTATCGTCTGTAGATTCAGAAATCACAGAAAATAAACATGCTGCTAAAATTAAAATAATTTCAGATGAATTCAAATCTACCAAACTAACCTGTTTACCCAATAATCACGATATAAAGGACTTAATTGTTAATATCCGGCAGAGCACAAATAAAGTCTTTGGTTGTATGCATGCAATATTTGCAGACTGGAAATTAAAATTATCGCAAACAAAAACCTTAAAAAATAGAATTATCAAACTGTCAAAGAATAAAAATACCAATCTTTCAGAAGATGAAAACAACTGGTCAAAGGATAAAAACAGCTGGTCAGAAGGTAGAAACTTCTGTCAGTCAAAAGATGAAAATATCAGCTTATTTGACGATAAAAGCATTAATATAATTGAGGATGAAAACATCACTTCACTACACACTGATCCTGATTTTTCCCTGAAAACGTATTTTATAACGCTTCCTGATGAACTCATGTTACAAGAAACAGAGAGCGATCTGTTTGACGATTACAATATTCCCTGAGTTCTGAAATTAGTTAATCATATGATACCTGTTCAGAGATAACCTGGAAAAATTCACTTCTCTTCATTAAAATCAAATTCTTTATAACCGGTAATAACAGATGTTGTACGGAGTCAGTTGTACATGCTTTTAATACAGAAAAAAATATTGTTATTTTTATTTACCGTACTGGCATTATTACTCTTTACAATAATGTTCAATGGATTAACACCTTATGCCGTGTCCGGTACCAGAGTGTGTACTGATGCTCAAAGTAATCAACCCAATAAACAAATAACCCAACCTGTCAGAAAAAAAGAGAAAACTTCATATGTCTGTACGGATTGCAAAAAAATATTCGATAGAAGAGACTTCTTAGACAGGCATAACTGTCCAAACAGAAAAGAAGAGGCAAACAACAATTTATATGAATGTTCTGAATGTAATGCATGTTTTTTTAACCAAAAAAACTTCATACGACACAAGTTTGTACATCAACAAGAAAAGCCATTCCAGTGTAAAATTTGCAATAAAGCTTTTAAAACAGACTTTTATTTAAACCAACATATGGTGACACATCTACCAAAAAATTTATTTATATGCAATGAATGCAATAAATCCTTTGACAGACAAGCAAAACTCCTTTTGCATCAGGCAACAGAACACAATCAAACTATAAATGAGATATTTAAGTGTCGTTATGATAATTGTGATAAGGTATATCTGCATAAAGGACACCTTGACAGGCATGTAAGTCATAAACATTCACTCTGTACACCGCAGGCTGCAACTTCTGAAGTTTTAGCGCTTCATCAGGAGAGTTATCCTGTACCGCAAAATGCTGAAGAAACTGAAGAAAGTACAAAACCAACATCCACAGTAATAACAGATACACCAACCTGCCCTGAAGAGTCGGTTTCTTCTCCTGTAGAAAAAATTGAAATTTCACAGACTGAAGAACCTCTCTGTACGTATACCTGTAAAATTTGCACTAAAACCTATAAACGTGAGACATCCCTTGCCAGGCATAAAATGCTCAAACATTTACCCTGTGGAGAGAAGTTTTCAGATTTGGACATTTTAAAGCTTCATCAGAAAAGTTGTGTTGCATGCCAGAAGGTCATAAATTTCAAAAAAAAATTAAAGCTACAGCTAATAATGAGCATAAAAATATCAGATTTACCTGAGGGGCAGATTTCATTAGCTTCTGTGCAGGAGAATTATCCGGATGAATCTTATAAAAGGTCACTACTGCTGGAAGATAATCTAAGCGAGCACATCCTGAATCAATTACCGATTAATGACCAGCTGGATATAGTCTCGGAGAAATGTACAGGCGTTATTATTGAAATAACAACAAACTTGTCGGCGATAGAGAATAAAATAAGCGAAAATGATTATAGCTGTGTTATCGTCACTTTTGTGACTATTGCAAAGAAGATTATACAACTTAAGGAGTTAATACCATTACTCCGATTTGTAGATTCACAGATCACAGAAAATGAAAATGCCGACAAAATCACAATGATTTTAAATACATTCAGACCTGATCTGATCACTTTATCCAATGATCACAATGTAAAAGGGTTAGTTGACGGTATCCGACAAGATGTAAACAAAGTATCTGATTGTTTTTTTGAAATAGTTGAAAACTGGCGATCAACATTATTGAGAAACAGTAACTCATTAAAAAATAAAAATATTTATTTGTCAGATGATGAAGATATCAGTCTGTCAGATGATGAAGATATCAGTCTGTCAGATGATGAAGATACCGGCTCATTTTTTGATAAAAACATTAGCCTACAGGAAGATGAAAATATCGTTTCACTACATACAGATATCCATTTGTTGCTGGATGAATATTTCATAACCCTTCCTGATAACCCAATGCTACAGTAAGCAGATAATGTGTTTTATCATAACAATATTTCTGCATCCTGAGATCAGTTGATCATATTATGTTTGTTCAGAAATTACCTGGAAAAATTTGCTTTCTTTTATTAGACTCGCATGCTTTAACCGGCAAGATTATGCTGTTATATGGATTAAATTGTATATGTTTTTAATACAGAAAAAGGGGTCACTATTTTTCTTTACTGTACTGATATTATTACTCTGTATAATAATGCCCAATGGATTAACAGTTTATGCTGCATCCAACGATATAGAATGTGCTGATATTTACAGTGATCAACCAACAAACCTGACTGTCAAAAAAAAAAGAATTGTATATGTATGCCCGGATTGTCAGACAACATTCACCAGAGAAAACTACTTAAACAGGCATAATTGTCCCAACAGGAAAGAAGAGAAAAAAAAGAATTTATATGAATGTTCTGAATGTAATGCATGTTTTATGGAAAAGAGAAGCTTAATACGACACGCGGTTATACATCAACCAAAAATGCCATTTAAGTGTAACATTTGCAATCAATCTTTTAAAGCAGACTTTTATTTAAACCGACATCTGAAGCAACACTTACAAAAAAAAATATTTACATGCAATGTATGCAATAAGTCCTTTAAAGAAAAAGTAGAATTAATTTTACACCAGACAACAGAGCACCAACAAACTACAGAAGCAGTATTTAAATGTACTCATGATAACTGCCATAAGGTCTATTTGTATAAAACACATCTTGACAACCATATAAAAAATAAACATAAACTTGAAATTTCACAGATTGAAGAGCCCCCTTGTGAGTATAGCTGTGACCTTTGTAATGCAACCTATAAAAACAAGATATCTTTGACCAGACATAAAAAGTTTAAACATTTACCTTGTGGAAAAGAATTTGTAAATTTAACAAATTTGAGACTGCATCAAAAAAATTGTACTATATGCCAGAAAACTATAGAAAAGTTGCAACCATCACTGATGGTAAGTATACAAATATCAATCTTACCTAGGGGACTGACTTCATCAACTGGAATACTACAGCCTAACGGGAATGAATTAACCGCTACGGATGAACAGTCTGTTCACGATAATTGTGCAAACACAATTTATCAAAGAACAGTCTCGCAGGAAAATAATATAAGCGATCCATGCCTGAATCACCCGAACATTAATAACTCTGTTAGTATATTTCTAGAGAAGTGTGCAGAAATTATTTTTGATATAAAAGTAAATTTGTTAGCAACAAAGGATAACATAAGTAAAGATGATGATAGCACTGCCCGCATTAATTTGACCTCTGTTACAGAAAATATTATACAACTCAATCAATTGATACCATTATTCCAATCTATAGATTCAGAGATCACAAAAAATAACAATACTGCTAACATTGAAATAATTTCCGATACACTCAGGGATGATGCACTGATCAGTTTGTCTAATCATAACAACGCAGAAGACTTAATTAGTATCCACCAGCAGGTAAATAAAGTCTTCACCTGTCTGCTTGAAATATTTGAAGACTGGCAATTGAATTTATTGCAAACCAGAAATATCAATTCATCAGGAAATGAAAACATCAACCTGTCCGAAGATGAAAACATTAACCCTTTTGTGGACGAAAACACCAGCTTTTTGGAAGATAAAAATATCATTTCACTTCATACAGATACTTATTTTTCCCTGGATAACTACTTTATAATGCTGCCTGATAACCCAATGCTACAGTAAGCAGATAATGTGTTTTACCATAACAATGTTCCCGCATCCTGAGATGAGTTGACCACATCATATGTTTATTTAGAAATTACCTGGAAAAATTTGCTTTCCTTTATTAGACTCGCATGCTT
>JAPORK010000392.1 GCA_026710285.1 Endozoicomonadaceae bacterium
AAATCGTTACCGGCTGGTTTGAAGGTAAAAGGTGATCTGTGCGTTACCGGTTGCATAAATCTGCAATCGCTTCCGGATGACATGGAGGTAGGAGGGAGTATAGATCTGAGCCGCTGTAGTAATCTGGGATCACTTCGAGATAACATGGAGGTAAAAGCGAAGCTGGACCTGAGTGATTGCGAAAATCTAATATCGCTGCCAACTGGTCTAAAGGTAAAAGGTAACTTGATTCTGGATAGATGCATAAATCTGCAAGAGCTGCCAGCTGGCGTAAGCGTAGGAGGGGATGTGAGTCTGAGATGTTGCGAAAATCTGGTATCAATACCGAAGGATCTGCGGGTGAATAAAAATCTGATTTTAGCGAGATGCTCCAATCTGACATCGTTGACGGATAATCTCCGGGAGATAGTGAAAGGGAATATAGATCTGGCCCGCTGTAGCAATCTGAGATCACTGCCAGATAACATTACGCAAATGGGACAAGGATCAAATTACCAACGTACTATACCTATCTGACTTGAAAATACTGGATTCACTTTATCAGAAATCACTGTTATCAAGTGGCTATACAAAAATTAAATTCAATGTTTTGAAGTTAAATGGGTATATATCTTTAGACCGCTGCGGTCTTTCTGAAGACCAATTAAATAAATTGCGCAATGCTCAAGTGTCTGGTATAAAATTTGATTTTGGGTATCAGAGGTAGTGTTTAATTCTGTGTGTATGCATGTCAGCTTCTGAATAAGAGCGACGCACAATGTATCATGCAGATAAACCCACAAAATATCAAAGTATTATATGATTTAGTTAATGGGTTATCTCATAACACGATAAAGCAATGTTTAATTTTGCAGGGGCTGCACAAGTAAATCTGATCCGGTAAGCCGGAAATGACAGGCACGCTGCCATTTCCACAAAAATAACGCTTTGGTAAAAGCAACACAACAATACTAAGAAAGCAGATCTTTTAACTGATACAGTATCGCCTGTGCTTCTTTGGGTGAGAGCTCATCAGGTATAACTGCTTCTAGGTGCGTCACTACTGGATGAGGAGCGGCTGTGGCAAAAAGATCCTGTTGTGTCTGTTCAACTTTGCGCTGTTTTCGCTGCGTCGCAGGTGGTGTATGCAGTTGTCCCTGCTCAAGCGACAGTAATTTTCTGCGCGCCTGGTCAATAACATGATGAGGTACGCCGGCCAATTGTGCAACCTGTAATCCGTAGCTCTGACTGGCAGGTCCTTCCTGTACATGGTGTAAAAAGACAATTTTATCACCATGTTCTGTTGCAGTTAAATGAACATTGACCACTGTATTAATCTCATCAGGCAGGTGTGTTAGCTCAAAGTAGTGCGTAGCAAAAAGTGTCAGTGCACCGATCTGTGTAGCCAGATAATGTGCTGTGGACCAGGCCAGCGATAATCCATCAAAAGTGCTGGTTCCGCGACCAATTTCATCCATTAATACCAGAGAATTTTTAGTGGCATTATTGAGAATATTGGCGGTTTCCGTCATCTCTACCATAAAAGTTGAACGACCTCCGGCCAAATCATCAGAGGAACCAATACGGGTAAAAATGCGGTCTGTTATACCAATAATTGCTTTAGTTGCCGGAACATAACTACCAGTGTGCGCTAATAATGTGATGATAGCGCATTGGCGCATATAGGTGGATTTACCCCCCATGTTAGGTCCAGTAATAATTAACATTTGTCTGCTATCATCCAACGTTGTACTGTTGGCAATGAAAGGTTCTTTTAACATCTGCTCTACTACGGGATGGCGACCATCGGTAATATAAACACCCTTTTCATTCTTTAATATAGGTCGGGTGAAGTTTAATTTGTCAGCACGCTCTGCCAGGGTAGCCAGCACATCCAGTTCTGCCAGCGATACCGATGCCAGCTGCAAAGATGCCAGTTGTTCTGCCAGTTTATCCAACAGATTTTCATACAGATATTTTTCTCTTGCCAGCGCCCGGCTTTTAGCAGAAAGTGCTTTATCTTCAAAAGATTTCAGTTCCGGTATAATGAATCTTTCGGTATTTTTAAGTGTCTGGCGACGGATATAATCAGCAGGTGCCTGCTCAGCTTCACGCCGACTGATTTCAATATAGTAACCATGGACCCGGTTATAACCTACTTTCAGCGTAGCCAGTCCGGTACGTTCTTTTTCACGCTGTTCTAGCTGAATCAGATATTCACCGGCATTGAGACTCATTGAACGCAGTTCATCCAGTTCAGCATCATAACCTTCTTTAATAACACCGCCGTCACGAATTAATGCGGGTGGATTTTCACAAATAGCCCGCTGCAATACATGAACCAGTTCAGGATGTTCGCTAATATCAAGTGCCAGTCTGATCAGTTTTTCACTGCTCAGTGAACTTAATGAGGCTTGTAATTCAGGAAGTTTTGCCAGTGAATCACCCAGGCGGGCAAGATCCCGTGGGCGGGCAGAGCGTAAAGCAATACGGCTGAGAATACGTTCAATATCACCAATGCCTTTTAATATTTCCCGGAGCGGTTCAAATTGATAGTTGTGTAATAAGCTGTCGATGCTCTGCTGGCGTAATTCAATGGTCGCTATATCACGAAGTGGCTGACTGATCCAGCGATGCAATAACCGACTGCCCATTGCTGTGGTATTGGTATCGAGCACAGACAGCAGGGTGTTTTTTTTCTCACCACGCAGATTAACTACTAACTCCAGGTTTCTTTGGGTGGCAGCATCAAGCAAGACAAAATTTTCCCAACGCTGCGGATGCAGTGTACGAATATGGGGCAGAGGTGCTCTTTGTGTCTCTTTAGCATACTGTAATAAACAACCGGCTGCACTGATGCCCACCGACAGATAACCACAGCCAAATCCATCAAGGCTCTGAGTTTGAAATTGTTTCAGCAGAATATCATAGGCGTTATCATAATCAAAATGCCAGGGAGCCTGAAAGTGAGCGCCTCTTCTTTGGGTGATTTCAGCAGGATAATCATGATTTTCATTTAACAATAGTTCTGCCGGATTAAGGCGTTGTAGTTCGCTTAATAGGTTTTGTATACTGTTGATTTCTGTAACATGAAATTCACCACTGGTAATATCGAGTACAGCCAACCCATAGTGTCTTTGTTTGTTAATGTCAATGGCAGCAAGCCAGTTATTGGTTTTCTCTTCCAGTAAAGCTTCATCGCTAATGGTGCCCGGAGTAATGATACGGACTACTTTTCTTTCAACCGGTCCTTTGCTTTCAGCAGGATTACCTGTCTGCTCACAAATAGCCACGGATTCACCCAGCTTAACCAGACGTGCAAGATAGCCTTCAGCAGCATGGTAAGGAACACCTGCCATAGGGATTGGTTCTCCGCCGGAGTGTCCCCTGAAAGTCAGGGTAATATCTAAAAGATGAGCTGCTTTTTTTGCGTCATCATAAAAAAGTTCATAAAAATCTCCCATACGATAAAACAATAATTGCTCAGAATGTTCACGTTTAATGCTCAGGTATTGCTGCATCATTGGGGTGTGTTGTCTGTTTTTTGAGGAAGTTGTCAGCGTCATAGGGATTGTCTTACTTGTTACTTAAGATAAAAATTTGCTAATCATATGTTAATTAAACGAAAGATTAAAGCATATCATAAAATATATCAATATCCGGATCATAGCATATTTGCTCAAGATTCCCGTAGCAAAAATATTTTTCTTTTTAATTCAGAGTGTTATCTTCTGATAGTCGTAGCTTTTATTTGTTAAACAATTGATTACTAAAGTAATTCAGGTTTTACTACAGAAGTACTGTATACCTTTGTTGCTTAAAAATTATTGCGTGTGCATAAAAAAATTGACTGATGTCTTTGCAGATGTTTGATTATGCACTGATTGTATTTAAGGGAATAAATAGGTGGACTTATACGCTATAAACTGTTAAAATAGCAAGCGTTTGTTATGGCAGACGTTCTTTTTGACTTTGCTGCAATGATTCTTTGTTAATTTATGGCGGGGAGTATGCCTGAAAAATTTGTATATGCTGAAGTGAAAATATTATTAAAACGCACACATTTTTACATCCAATATCTGTAAGCCTGCTTGCAGCTTAAGTTTTATGGCAACAATTAGCACAACATATAAATTTTAAAAAGATCAAATCGCTTGTTTACCCTTTTAGCTGTCTGATTTTTTTATAGCAAATCAAAGCAGAACGTCTATTTTAAATAAGGGATAATAAGGATTATAGTGGTGATAGTGCTTTCAGTTGTTATTGCTTTAGCTTTTGTAGTTTATGTGCTTATCAGACGGCTTGAAATGCAAGTCTCATTGATTTTAGCCGGTTTTTTTCTTCTCAGTATAGCTGCATTGTATGGTGTAGATATCATGCATCAAGCACCGGGCAACGTCCAGGATACAGGGTATTTTTTGTTCAATCTGTTTGAACTTCTAAAAGGTGCTTTTGCCCATCGGGTTATTGAGATTGGACTGGCTATTATGGCTGTAGGTGGTTTTTCCGCCTATATGCTCCACATTGGTGCTTCTCAGGCTTTAGTGAGAGTCTCTTTAGTATTATTCAAAAAAGTCAGCAACCCCTATATTTTATTAACGGGCTTCTTTTTTCTTAACCAATTTCTCTCTATGGTTATCACTAGTGCAGCCGCATTAGGAATGCTGCTGATGGTTACTGAGTATCCTCTGCTGAGAAAGCTTGGAATAAACCGCTATACTGCCACGGGTGTTATTGTGGCCGGTACATCACTGGAGTTTGGACCTTTAATTGTTCCTACCATCTGTGCTGGCAATCTTTTAAATATGGATGCAATGGAATATTTTGTAAGACATCGTCTGCTTATCGTACTGTTGACCATGGCAACTATTGCAATGAGTAACTATTTATGGCTGCGTTTTACCGATAAAAAAGCCATGTGTCCACCTGAAAAAGGGAGCAGAGAAACCATTGATGCAAAAACACCAGAAGCACCTGGTTATTATGCTATCTTTCCTGTTTTTCTGTTTATTTGGGTCTTGTTGTTTAATAAAATCACTGACACCTATTTTATCTCGTTTAATTATTATATGAATGTAATTGTTGCGGTATTTTTAACCCTTTTTATTGTCATTGTCATCCATAGCTTACGTATTAAGAGTGTGAAGAAAGGGCTGGATGGATGGAAACATTTTATTGATGGCATGGCTAAATTTTGGCCTGTAGTTACTCTGATTGTTGCAGCCAGTATATTTTCCTATGGATTAACTAAAATCGGTGCTGTCAACATGCTGGTCAATAGTGTTATTCAGATGGGGTTAAACGGTAGCATTATGACGATTATCTTTGCCTGTGTTATTTTTATTGTAGGAATCATGACCGGTTCAGGTAATGCGCCTTTTCTTTCTCTTGCCCCTTTAATTCCTGATATCGCTGCGCAATTTGATATGCAGGCTGTCAGCATGTTGGTTCCCAGTCATTTCGCTTCTTCTTTAGGACGTACCGTTTCTCCTATTGCCGGTGTTGTTATTGTTTGTGCCGGAATAGCTAAGATAGATCCCATTCATGTGGTTAAAAAAATTTTTATTCCGATACTAACAGGGTTTATCTGTATGTTTTTTTACAATATGCTGATCAATGGAGTTCAGTAACTCCGGTGCAGGGTTTTTGGTTGCACAACAAAAGTCCTTGCTTGTTACAACGGTAACATTATTTTTTTGTACTGTGCATTTTTTTCCAGCCTTCGACTCCGCTTAGGCTGCCTGTCTCTTAGCCACATTTTTTAGGACAGATTGTCTGCTACTGATATACCAGCCTTTTTGGTATAAAACCGTGGGCTGAGCTTGTCGAAGCCCAAACAGCTTGCATACAACACCTGGTGGGCTGAATGATATTGCTTGATTTATGTTCTGTCAGCAGAAATGCTATTGAAATTATCCGCAGAAAGTTTATCTGAAAAGACAAAAGATATTTTAAAACAGTTTGAAGATCTTTTGTCTGTAACAGCGTGGTACCTGCAATCTTGCGATTTCAGGTAATAGCATACTCAAACTCTTTAAGACGTTTTAACACAGAGCGCAATTCTGTTACTTGTGTCCAGCGATCCAGTAAAACCGATGATGCTTCATGCACTTGACCAAATGCATTGCCTGTTTGTACAATAACGCCTAGGGTGATGGCACCGGTAAACAGAGACGGGGCTATTAGCAGATACGGAAGAATAATATTGAATTGATAATAAAAATTTTTCCAAATGTTAAAATAGGTATAATGTAAAAATAAACGACTATAGTTATAACGAATACCTGTAAACATCTCTGTCAGAAGATTGAAATCTACGTAATTTTTATTATCTTCTCCATAGACCAGCTGCTTTCTGAAAGTGGCTTCTACCTTCTGATTATTGTACTCAAGACCCGGTAATTTAATGCCTACCAGCCAGGAAATAATAAGACCACCTATTGACATGAGCAGCGCTACAGTAACTAAAGAGCCGGGAAACTGTAGCATTGAAATAGCGATTCCTTCACTCAGGTGCCAGAGGATGGGAATAAAAGCGAACGGTGTGAGCAGAGAGCGTATCAGTTGTGCACCCAGCTCTTCAACCAGCCGGGCAAACTTTTGTGTATCTTCCTGAATTCTCTGAGAAGAACCTTCAACTTCTTTATCTAGCATTTTCCACAAAGGGATATAGTAATGAGTCATAGCCTGACGCCAGCGTAAGGTATAGTGATTGGCAAGATAAATAGCAAGAACCCGAATGGAGATTGATATGAGCGCAATGACAAGAAAGTACTTTAATGCTGACCAGAACAGGGCAATATCTTTCGGTGCCTGAAGAATATCATAAAAACTTTTATACCATTTATTAAATTTTACAGACAAATAAACATCGCAGAATATAAATAAAATGATTAACAGCAAACCTCCCCAGGCCCATACTGCCCACTGTTTTGACTGAAAAAAACTTTTAAACATAAATTCCTCAAATTATTTTATTTTGAAATGATATTTTGGACAAATAATAACAAATTACTGTTAGAATATAGTAACTTTTTAGACTAACAGATTTTTATATTCATGTTAAATAATATTCGCATTATTTTGGTTCATCCATTTCATCCCGGTAATATCGGCTCATCGTTGCGTGCAATGAAAACCATGGGGCTGACGTCGCTTACACTGGTTTCACCACAATGTTTTCCTGATAAAGCAGTATATACTATGGCAGCTGGTGCAGCTGATCTGGTGGATAATATTCAGGTGGTATCCACATTAGCACAAGCCATTGCAAATTGTTCTTTGGTGGCAGGTACTTCTGCACGTCAGCGTAGCATGGAATGGCCGCTGCTAACAGCGGCTGAATGTGGTCAGCAAGTCATCTCAGCAGCATCAAAAGGTGAAGTGGCTGTTGTTTTTGGCAGAGAAAAAACCGGACTTACCAATGAAGAGTTGCAATTGTGTAATTATCATGTGATGATTCCGGCAAATCCGGGATATTCTGTATTAAATGTGGCACAGGCGGTACAAATTATTGCCTATGAGATCTGGCAGGCCTATCAGGTAGTTGATGAAAAAGCCTGTATTAATAATCAGCCTGAATATCCTGACCAGGCTTCTATGGCGCAGTTTTATCAGGCACTGGAAAAAACATTAACGGATATTAACTTTATTATTCCGCAACATCCCGGTGCACTAATGGCAAAGATGCGCAGAATGTTTAACCGTACAAGACCTGAATTAGCAGAGCTCAATATTTTACGGGGTATTTTGTCACGTATTCAACAAAATGCTTCTGGGAAAAATGATTAGTAAAAGGTGTGAATAAAAATTATTATGCGTTTAATTCATTTTAATCAGGTCAGTGCAGCTTATGGTGCGCAGCCATTACTGGATAAGGCAGATCTGCAAATTACTACAGGTGAACGAATCTGTCTTATTGGTCGTAATGGTGCAGGCAAGTCAACTCTAATGAAAATAGCAGCCGGTATGCTGTTGCCTGACGAGGGTGATATCTGGAAAAAGCAGGGGCTGCGCATTGGTATGCTAAGCCAGGACCTTCCCGTTGCAGCAGATAAATCTGTCTATAGTGTCATCGCAGGAGGACTGGCTGAAACCGGTGAGCTGCTGGATCGCTGGCATACACTGTCGCATGCTGTTACCGAAACTCACCATATGGCTGAACTGGAACGGATACAAGAAAAGCTGGAAAAACTCGATGGATGGAGCTTTCAGCAAAAGATTGAACAGATCACTGAACGACTAGGTTTAAATCCGGATGTTACCATAGCATCACTGTCCGGGGGAGAAAAACGGCGTGTTGAATTAGGACGGGCACTCATCAATGAACCAGAGCTGTTATTGCTGGATGAACCCACCAACCACATGGATATTCTCACGATTAACTGGCTGGAAAAACAGTTATCTGCTTTTAGAGGTGCGTTGTTGTTTATTACCCATGACCGTGCTTTTCTGCGTGCACTGGCAACCCGCATCGTGGAACTGGACAGAGGTCACTTAACCAATTGGGAATGTAACTATAATACTTACCTTGAGCGTAAAGCACATCAGCTTGCCGTGGAAGAAGCGCAAAATGCGGAGTTTGATAAAAAGCTGGCAAAAGAAGAAGTCTGGATACGTCAGGGAATAAAAGCAAGGCGTACACGTAACGAGGGGCGGGTACGTGCATTACAGGCATTACGGGCTGAGCGTGCTGAACGTCGTCAGTTACAGGGAAAAGCAAAATTACTGATTGAAAACAAAGAACATTCAGGAAAGCGGGTGGCAGAACTGTCGGATATCTGCCATGGCTATGACGGACGGATGTTGATTGATCAGTTTGATTTTTGTCTGATGCGTGGTGATAAAGTAGGTTTAATTGGTAGTAACGGATCAGGTAAATCAACATTATTAAAAATTATTTTAGGTGATTTATCTCCTCAGCAGGGACAGGTACAGCATGGCACTAAGTTAAAAGTTGCTTATTTTGATCAGATGCGTGCGCAGCTTGATCTGGAAAAAACAGTTATTGACAACGTTGCTGAAGGAAGAGAACGTATTACAGTCAATGGTAAGGAGCGACACATCATCAGCTATCTTGGTGATTTTCTGTTTCCTGCTGAGCGAGCACAAACACCGGTAAAAGCGCTTTCAGGAGGAGAAAGGAACCGTCTGTTGCTAGCTCGTCTATTCAGTAAACCGGCTAATTTACTGGTGATGGACGAACCAACCAATGATCTTGATGTAGAAACCCTGGAGTTACTGGAAAATCTGTTAGTTGAATTTTCCGGTACATTATTACTGGTCAGCCATGACAGAGATTTTTTGGATAATGTGGTTTCCAGCGTTTTGGTCCTTGAAGCAGAAGGCAAAATTACCGAGTACGTGGGTGGTTTTTCTGACTGGCTCAGACAGGGCGGATCACTACAATTACTGGAAGGGACTTCC
>JAPORK010000265.1 GCA_026710285.1 Endozoicomonadaceae bacterium
AAACTATTGATTTTTAAAGATATTCTTTCAAACAAGATAAAAAATAAATCCTTTTAAAATCAACAACTTACAAAAACTGTCCGAAGTGTTGATTAAAAAAAGATTAGTTAAAACAAAGCAGTGCACTTTAAATCTGTAAAAACAGAATAAAATAGCTGTCGAGAAAAATACTGCGCTTTTTCAGGTTAGGAAAACTGTATAAGAAGACTATTAGAACTTCTGCCAGCATATATCTGATTTATAAACAAACCTGCAATATTATCCAAAAGCCCAGTACCGGCTTAATATAAAAGTAAAAGCAGGTACAATACTCAATACCAACAGCAATGCCCATAAATAAGGAATAGGAGTGAAATGCAATACAATAAAATAGAGTATTTCATTTAATGCAAAACTGGTTATGGCCACCAGAAAAAATTTCGGTGCAGTATGGCTGATTTTGTGTTGTTTCTCATTAAAGGTAAAGCGACTATGTCCCATATAGCTAATCCAGAAAGCAACAAAAAAAGCAAAAATATTCGCTTGTAGCGGGTGCAGATAAAATACTTTTGCTACCAAACACCAGACTAACAGCATATTAACCAGTGCAGCCAGAGCACCCACCAAACCGAAACAGAGAATTTGCCGTTTTAGTATTGATAACTTGTATCGTTTCATTCAGACTTCACTCTGTGAATCAGACTGAGAAGATGATACTTTATTTTTAATTTTGCTTTCAGACTCTTCACTGGCAATAATGTAAACCGGTCGCCGTTTTACTTCAGAAAAAATACCAGCAATATATTCACCGAGCACACCAATGGCGAACATTTGTAATCCACCCATAAATGCGACGATATCAATTAATGTTGGCCAGCCTGGTACGTGGCTTCCAAACAGTAGTGTTGAACCTAAAATATACAGCCCAAAAATAACCGCTAAAAATGCAATAAATATACCTAAAAGTGCCACCATACGCAGAGGCAGTTCGGTGAATGAAGTAATACCAGTAAGTGCTAAATTAATAAGTTTTAACTTATTCCAGCGGCTGGAACCATCTGCACGTTTACCTACATCAAAAGTAATACTCTTAGTATTAAACCCAACCCATGCATAGATTCCTTTCATAAATCGTTTCCTTTCTGATAATTTTTTGATGGCTTCAACCACATCACGATCCATTAAGCGAAAATCTCCGGCATTAATCGGAATATCTATTCCGGATGTTAATTTAAGAAAACGATAAAACAGATTAGTAATTGTACGTTTGATAATCCCCTCATGCACACGACTATGCTGAACGGCATAAACCATCTGATAGCCTTTACGCCAGTTAGCAATTAATTCAGAGATAACATCGATGGGGTGTTGAAAGTCTGCATCCATGGTAATAACAATTTTGCCATGCGCTTTATTCAGACCTGCTGTCAAAGCAGCTTCTTTTCCGAAATTACGGGATAAACGGATCAGACGAACAGGCAATTCTGGCAATACGTTACGTATCTGATCAACAGTACAATCATTACTCCCGTCATCCACAATCACAATTTCATAACTGTTAGTCTCTTCCTGCAATTTTGCAGATAACTGCTGTAAAAAACGACCAATTAACTTTTCTTCATTGTGAACAGGAATTACACAAGAAAGAAATAAGTCAGATTCTGCATTCATGAAAATATTCCTGGTTTGTTAATTCAAATTTTTAAATTATTTATAATTCTATACATAGTTATAATATATTATAATTATGTTATTCCGTTTAATTAATTCAAAAACAGAAAATTCACTTCCTTAAAAACCGTTGCAATTAAAGGGCTAAACAAAAATAAAACTCGGTATTTTAAAGTTAACTGAGCAATATTACAAGACATCAACAGACCATGGAGCCCGATAAAAAAACATCTTAACAGTATTGAAATTGTTTTACTGAATTTCAACAGAAGATCTGAATTTACATGTCTCTCAAATTTGACTTTTTGTAACAATGCTACTAACTTTGTCCTCAATACTTGATTTGAGCACCAGTAGAGTACAAATCAGGTATGTAAGGTATACCGTATTTGCATGGTTACTTTTCAAAAAATTCACTTCAATAACTACAAGCGTAAATAGCTTATCTGTAACTTTTAAATATCACAAGCAGAGCACTTAATTATTGTAAAATTTTCACAGAGGGGACTTATACATCTTTAATTTTGTAAAACTATACAGGAACGATGATGAATATGAAACAATTTTCACTGAAAGTGATCAGTTATATTTTTCCCTCATTGATACTGTTTGCTGTAACGAATAGTGTGGTAAATGGTGCTGCTACTAACAATCCTAACTGCTCTGACTGTTTAAAAACGCCTGTAACCTGCATGTCGATCACGTCGACACATAATTTGTATACTCAGTCTGTTACACTATTAAATAACTGTAGTGTACCTGTTGATTTGAGAGACAAAATATTACAGTTTCATCAAAAAAATCCTCCTGAAGACGGTCGGGATTTCTGGGGAGATTTTGGGAACATGAATTATCCAATACCTCCTATGATTAAAACAACAAAAGATGTAGGTGTCGATAGCTATCTTATCAGAATAGCGCTTCATTATCCTACAGGTAACTGGGTAAAAACTAAACTACCCCCAAAAGAAAAGATTATCATAACCTTTTTATACAACGGAGACAAAAAAATTAAAGATAAATCTGAGAATTTCTTTTTGTTCTGATTATCGGAATGCTATTCAAAAACAAATTTAGGTTTTATCTGTCTGTGTAACCCGAAGATATTATACTTAGCGTCTGCTGTTAATTTTTTTACAGGAATAAATGTTGATAAAAAACACTGCTTTTCCTTTTTTTATTGCGTAACCATTGTACGCTCTGAAAAACAAAAACATAGTGTCATTTTTCATCATTTCATTTCCTGTAAAAAATTATAAACAGGTCCTCAGTTTTCTCATTATTTTCAGAAGCCTTCTCAATTAAAAGGCTCCTAAGAAATGAGATGTTGTCTTTTGCAGCTAAACAGGTCTGGTAATTGACTCTTTTGAAATGTTTGTTAAAATAATAGAGGAAAGAGATACTTTTATAAAACACACCGTTACTTTGCCTTTGCTTACGCACAGGTAATAATTATCCTGCTCATTCTAATTTTTTGGAGTAAACTATGAAATCATTATTGGTTAAATCAGGTTGTTATGCTTTTATGTGTATTATATTGATGTGTGGTTCAGTATTTGCACAACAAAATCATCAATCTCTTTTAACAAAGAAAAAACGACATAAACATGATAAGAATAACTATTCCTGTATACAGTTATCAACATCATACCAAAAAAATACCAGAGATAAAAAGTATTTAGCCTATTCAATAAAAATGCATAATAAGTGTCATAAAACAATACCTCTGCGCAAAGAAGTGAAAGTCGATTTAAATAATAGTGTTTTATCTTTTAATATAGATAAAAAAATTATTCTAAATAGTTTCACTGGTGAAGGAATATTGAATCATGCTATTCACAGTGCTTCTCAAAAACCCGGCAGTGCCGCTGACAATTATATTATCAGTATACCAATCAAATCTGAAAATAATTCTTCAATTATACTTGAAAGCGGAAAAGAAGCACAGATATTGTTCCAGGCTCCCTCGAACAGTACAGTTCACAATTTGTCATTAAAAAAACTTGGGTAAACTAACCATCAACCTCTCTTTTTTTAATTAGTAGATGTAAATAATCTGAACATTAAGACTATCAGAATCCGGATACAGGATGAAAACAGTGTTTTTACTCATTTTTTATAATTTTATAAAGATTTAATAATAGTAAAAATTTACACAAAAAATATCTGCTGCCTTGTATTTGTTCAGGTTATTTTGACATTCCTTTTTCTCTTCACCTTAACTAAATAAACGACGAGAAGTTTTTGTTTTTTGTGATTTAAGATTGTATCTGCTGAAATTAATCTTTTATGTGAATATCTTGAGAGTATCTATATTGTATGCTATTCTCTGGACTGAGATAATTTTATCTCCAAAACAATATAATAAATTTTATAGGTTACAATAAAAGACAATGTTCAGGACTCACAGGACTAATCATGTACATCATCCTGAATTGTAAAATATTCAGTTAAGCAATAACTTAACAAAACTCAAAACGTTATTCTATAAAAATATATAATAACTAAAAAATAATAATTATAAACAATCATTTTTTCGGGAAATATCTTATTATGCAATATAAATCAATTAAATACGCTATTGCTTCATTATTCATTGTGCTTTGCACTCAATTAAGCTGTATAGGAAAAAACAATCAACATGAAAATATTTTGACATTATATGGTTTTGATGGAGATCATACGAGCTTTAATAATTTTGGATTTGATAAAACAAGTTTTTATCCCAAAAAACAGAAATATAAGAAAGAAGACGTGCAACTTAAAAAAGGAGGGCTAGATAACTGGTATCTGTCTGTAAAAGCAGAAAACCAAAATACAAAAGCAGTAGCTAACAAATTTAAATATCTGGTGGGTCATAAATCAAACTGCTTGTTTGGTCGCTATCCAAAAAAACTTAGCTTCGTTGTCTCAGGAACACTTGGAATAAATATTACAAAAAAAATAGACGCATCAGATCCTGAAGATAACACAACATCTGGTCCTGCGATTCACAAAAGACTGCATCTGGATAAATTCACCATAGGCAGAAAGACAGGTCCGGATGGCTCATGGTGGTTTGGTGGAGTAAATTGTACCGACAAAGGTAGAAATTATGTAGAGTGTACCACAAGAGAACGAAAAACAATATGCCTTGCCTGGTATAATGATCACATAAAAAATGGTATTTCAGAAATTGTTTTTTCTCTTGGAAAGTGTGATCAGATTAATTAATTCTACATCATATTAAATGTCACAACTTTAGCACTGTTATGGATGATAGTGTAACTTACTGCGGTTTATTGAATGATATATTCCGCAGTTAAATTATAATGACACAACCTTAACATGATTGCTAAATTTGACATCCTCTCCTCTTTAAAGACTCTCTTAGTCATATTTTTTTAAAGTTGTGACTTTTACTTTGGAAGACTTGTCTTCTGCTAAATATGCCAGTCTTTCAAGCTTACAACCGCGTACTGAACCTGTAGATGTCCGATTAATTTCTTTCAGGTTTCGACAAGCTTAGCCAGCGACATAGCGTTGATGAGATTGACACCCCTCTTTTGATGATAACATGCACTTTCTTCAATTATTTAAGATTCATTATATACAATCAAAAAATTGTAATGTTTGTTTTGACTAAAAGCTTATGTCTTGTAATTGTAAATATTATTAATTATGTATAGCGTTAAAAAACTATTTACACGAATAAAGATTTTTACGTTACATAGAAATATTTATTCTGCATTTTGTAAATCTAACGCAAATTAAAAAATAATAATAAAAAGTATCGCTACTTTGACTATTTGTACTATGATAAAATTAATTAGAGACATAATTTGTTAATACGATACCACCTCTTTAATAAAGTCCTGGCTTACAATCACTTCTTTATTTGCAGAATGCGATAAGGTGTTTTTTTCATGACAAATCATTAAATAGCCACAACACAAATAATCCAATAAGTATTATGTAGAGTTTACATATGGAAAAAAGTTAATTGGTAAAATATCATATCCCTTAGATTGTATAATTTATTTTTATAGTCTCATTTTACTCTATTCCATGCATTGAATAGTATTGCACATAGGTTTTATACATTTTCATATTGATATTAATTGAAATATTAACAATATCCTTCACTGAAAGCTTAATCATTAATTAAATCGGTAAAATATATCAGATAAAAAAATAAATTTGTATTAGAGTGCATGTATTCAAAATAAAAAAATATAAACAATATTAGAAATCTAGTCTTTACACATTATTTTTTGGAGAATAATTTATAAATATCTTAAGCAAATACACGATAATCATTACCTGAAACTATTCTCAGCACCGGGTAATAGAGTAATTTTTTATTTACTCAACACACTTTTTGTTTTGAATTAATGATGGTTACATCTTATGAAATTAAAACGATACTACTTTTTTATTGTAATATCTTTTTTTATTTCAATACTATTTTTTCCTGAATATAATTATGCTTTTTTGCTACAAAATAAAAATAACAAACAAGAGTCACAAACAAAGCAAAAAAAAGATAATACCACTGTAAAACAGCGCAATAAAAAAAATACATATAGTCGTTTAAAGGAAGGGACAGGTCAGTCAGCAATATGGTCTGATGCATTCACTTTTCAGAAAGCATGGGGATCTCAGGTAGATTTGCGAACCGGAATATTTTCTGCATGGATAAGAACCGGCAACTTAATCAGCAATATGGGTCGGGGACCTGATATCATTTTAGATATTAACTATAACAGCAATGCCTTAGCTAATCCTGACGGACTGGGTCAGGGGTGGAGCTGGAACCTGACTCACTTTAATCCATTAAATAATCAACTGGTTACATCTCAGGGACAGAGTTTTCAGCTGTATAAAATTGATAAAGATCACTGGTGGTCACGCTATCATAAATTGAAAGATATGTATATTAGTGGTAGTAAAAAAAAGCACTTTGTGATTACTTATGCAAATGCATTGCGGGAAACACTCAACCATGATGGTTATGAAACTCGCCTGGAACAACAAGACGGCAGAAGTGTTGATTTTAACTATCTTCCTGGCACCCATTTGTTAAGCAGTATTAGCGATAATACGGGGCACAAAATTACATTAGTCTACCAGAACAATTATATTAGCGTCACCAGTTATAGCACCGATGGATCACTGGTAACTGTCTATATTCACTATACTAAGGGTCTGTTATATGCCGTTTCTTTTCCTGTTAAAAGCACTTATGATTACAAAAACATTAACATAAATTATAAAGGTTTTTTGTTATCTGCTATCACTTATCCTACCGGTCTGGTAAAAACCGTAAAATATAACTGTAATAATGCATTAAAATTACCACTATTTGATCGTCAGACTCATGCGCTTTGTGTTGTCACCAAAATCAATGTTAGTCCGGGGTTTGGACAACCTGAGATGGTTACTAATTATACTTATGATCACACCAGTTTTAATGAACACAACTATCTTGCTTATAATTCAGGCTTAAGTTTATTGAAAAATTCAGGTCAAGATATCTTGTTTGATACACCTGCCAGTTATACTTACAAAACCACAACAGATAATGGTTTTGTCAGAGAAGTTCATACTTACAATAAATACCACTTGCTTATTGATATAAAAACGATTAGTGACAGGGATAGCAGTGTATTAACAGAGACACAAAACTTCTTTTGTAGTACAGATGTCACTGATGGTTGTGCGTATACCAGTTTTAATAAATTACCACTAACATATAATTTACCTTTAAAGATAACCACCAGAACATGGGGAGATATCTCTGGCAGACCACCGTCAACCGCTACTGTTATCAATAGCTATGATAAAAAGGGACGGTTAATTATGACTAAAGACAGCTATGGTCGTGAGAAAAAAATTACTTATTGCCCTGTTGAAGGTCCTGCCATGTTAGCTGGCTGTCCGGAAGAGCCAAATGGTTGGTCAGTCATTTCAAGAGTTCACAGCACAACAATCTTTGCTCCGGGATCTGACTTGCCTTCTATAGTTAAATATATTAGTTACCGTACACTTCCCAATATCAATGCGACAAGCTATATGCTGGTAGAGAGCAGTGAGGATACTTATGCGGGATTACATCATATTGCAATAAAACGGCAGTACTATGATGATCCTAAAAATAGGTTTACCTATGGTCTGCTTAAAAAAACATCGTTTCATCAAAACCTAACTGCAAATTCACAACATAATTCAGTTGTGAGGTATTACCATTATAATATGAACCCTGATCATTCAATGAAGACCAGTTACAGTGAAGTTGTTGTGGATGCAAGCAGTGATAAGCGCTTGCGATCACCTTCTGTAAGTTCAAGTTTATTTACCAATCAGATATTAAGTGAAACAGATGCTGAAAGTAAAAATACAACGCATTATTTTTATGATTTTGCAGGGCGCATAATCCGAATCGATTTGGCTGTGGGAACACCATTTGCTACCAGCAAGCGTTATGATTATACATCATCCAAATATCTTAATCAGGTTGTAATTACAGCCGGTAACGGTTTAAAGCGCAAAATTCTTTTTGATGGTGCAGGACGTAAATTAAAGGGGTTTGATAAAGTCATTTCTGATTCAGGAAAAGCCAGTAATGAGTGGAGGTTAACATACAGTACAGCTTACGACAATTATGGACATATAATGGCTGAATATGACTATATTTTTCATAATATCAGTCTGGATGAGGGACCAGGTGCTGCATATAAAATCATACCGCTTGAAACAATATTTGACTATGATCATCGCGGAAGAATAGCAGTAATACACTTACCTAATGGAGAACAGGCAATAAAAAAATATGATGACAGTACACGCTGTATTGTCAGTTATAATCAAGACACCAATGGTCACAACTCTCCTATTTCTGTTATACACAACAACGTATTAGGTGAAACTGTACAACAAATGTTGCTGCCTGCTATGCAAAATGTTTCTGTAATAAGTGCATGTACAGAGGGAGATAAAATACCCAGCGCTCAAATTACTGTTACGACGATGGATCGTTATAACCGACCAATTTCTTTAATAGATCCTTCCGGAAAAATAGTAACTAAACGCTATGATGCTTTAGGTCACTTGACTGATATTATCAATCCGGCAGGAGACAGAATACATAATATCTACAATATCAATAACCAGATTATCAAAAAATGGCTTTATCCTGTTAATCAAAATACCGGTTATTTACTGTTTTCTTCTGGCTATGACGCAGCCGGAAGACTGTTATGGGAAGCCGGCGAAGATGGTAAAAAGACATACTACACCTATACATTAAATGGTCAGCTGAAAACCAAAACAACGCCTACAGGACATATCGTCACATGGGAGTACAATGTAGCAGGATTGCCTGTACAGGAATGGCTGGATGGAAAAACAATATCACAAATTGATTATGACAACAAAACATTATTACCCATAAAAAAATATGATCTCACCGGCACAACAACCTACGCTTATAGCGATGATGGAAAAGTACAACAAATCAGGCGTTTTGGTAAAAATGGCTATCCCGATTACCATTTACAATGGCATTACAATCCGATAAGACAGGTAACCTCTGCACTGGATATTTTTGGTAGCACTGTCTTTACAAGGTATGACAAACTTGGCAGAGTTAACAATGTCATTTATAAAATGAAAAATGGTTATGAAGAACAGTTGTATACATTGACTTATGATGGCTTTTCCCGCATCAATAAAATTTATTACG
>JAPORK010000450.1 GCA_026710285.1 Endozoicomonadaceae bacterium
TTCTGCAACCCAACTTCTTTACATTGCGAAAGAGACGCTGACTTTCTTTTTTAAATTTAACAACAGTCGCTTCGGCGATCTGGAATATGAGTGACTCCGGATTTATGTTGCTTTTCTTTATAATATTGAAGACCCACGGAGGAAGGTTTTGATCTATAACAGATGCACCACTTAAATGAATGAACAGGTGTGCGCTTTTGCTTTCATTTTTGTTTAAAAGCAGATTTTTTATCGTTTGCAGAATAACCCACTTGTCAATTTTTGCAGCAATAGGGTGTGTGTCAATTTCTCCCATAAACTCTCCGGCAGAAGTCATTGTATCGTCCTGCGTAAGCATGCGCAGCATGACATCATAGTGTGCTTCGTTGCCACTGGTTAAACAGGCAACAGGCTGATAAAAAATTTTAAACCTGTTCTGTTTTAGTGCTTCTGAAACCTCAGAGATAATTTTATTTTTCTTCTCTGTTGTTTTGGATGTGGATGTTTTTTCTTTTGAGTCTTTTTCTATAAATACCAGTTGGGTGCACGGGCGGTTTTGGGTGTGTGAAGACATTATCCACGTGTCTACATCTCTTCCCTGATGTTTTAGTGTGTCTTTGTCTTTTAGTTTGACAGGTTTTATTGGTTGCTCGCTGTCGTTTTTGTGTTTTTCTATGGTTTTACAAAATTTATCAGAAAAAAATTCCGTGTATGATTTATACAACAGATCATCAATAAAAGTAAATTGACAAAGATTCATAGCTTTTGTGTTGGCATAAACGATTTTATCGTCCTGTATTTTAAAAATACCCGCTTCAGAATGATCAAGCATCAGTCGTTCTTGAGCTGTTGTCATTGTAACTGTTGGAGTGTTTTCATTTTCTGCATCAGAGTCCGTTTGTGATGGTTTGTTTTCTTGTTCGCTCATTATTCAGTCTCACTATTGTTGTCTTTGTTCATTCCAGCAGCGCCCCGGATCTCCGTCCCCTGTTGCTCCCTTGTTTCCCGCATCATCTACATATAAACACTGGCACTCAACATCGTTTGCCTGCCTTCCAGAGGGTATAGGTGTGGCCAGTAAAGTATATTGTCTTGGTTTTGAGGTATCATCATTAGCGTTACTACAGTTTGAGCCGCTCCAGCGCCCGTGAACAGCCCTTATTTCATAGAGGCCGTTAGGAGAGGTTGTCATTCCAAGTTCAACAGCATTGTTGCTATACCGTCCGTTTAATGCGAGCATTTTTTCCTGAGCTACGGCTAGTGCTGCCAATGCTGTAATGGCATCTGACCGGTTGGAGCGTAAAACATGCTTTTGATAGGAAGGATAGGCAAATGCAGCAATAATACCAATAATTGCAATAACGATAAGCATTTCAACCAAAGTAAAACCACACTGAAATTTATTTTTGTTGCTGTTGTTTGTTTTGCACATATCTCTTCTCTCATTCTGTTTTTAGTGAGCTATTTGGTTTTGCAAAAAATTCTGGGAGGAGTTGTAGTCAATAATCGTCACAAATTGCCTTCCACCACGAACAACACCAAAGAGTGATACAATAGTGCGCGAGTTTAAAAATGTGTTGCTCTCTCTGTTCTGATAGAACGCTTTGTAATTACGATCTAACGCGATAGGGTTACCCATATTTTTCAGTTGTATTATTCTTAACCCTGTTGGTGAGAACCTTTCGATTTGACCGGTTCCAAAATACTGTAAATCGGTATTATTTCCTATGAGTCTTCTGTCTGAGTCACTTTCTTCAGGTGCTGAACTGTCATCTGAATTGTCAGCAGGAGGATCAGCAGGAGGGTCAGCAGGAGGGTCAGTCTGTTTACTTCCGGATGACTCTTTTTCTTCATCCTCTGAGTCTTTGTCACCCTGGCTTTGGTCTTCCTTTGACTTCTCTTGTTGGTCACCACTATAATCCTTTTCACCCGCCTGATATCCATCTTGTTTGCTATCAGCAAGGTATTCACCATCATCACTTTTCTCGTTTTTCTGGTGTTCATTTTGATAGCCGGATTCGCTTTTATCTCCTGTTTCACCTGTAGTGTTTGTAGGCATTATCAAAAGCAGCGTTATAAGTACGGTAAATAAATAGTGCACGTTTAATCCTCCAGATAAATTTGTTTCCAGTCCTGCCTTCCAAGGCTTTCTACACCGGGGTTTGTAGTAATTTTGTTTATGTTCCCTGAACTGTCACTTGAATACCTTTCTTCTTTTCCTGGTTTTGAGATGGTGGCGGGTGGTGCTAGTATTTCGTTGTATAAAATACCTGATGCTGGTGCACAAGAGGATAGTGCACAGGTGAGAGTATTATTTTGTAGTGTTGAATAGTCGTATTTATCAAAAACACCATCGCCGTTTATGTCGATACTTGCACTGCTAAGCCTACTGCCGTTTATTGCATTGAGCTCCATTAGCCAGCTTGTTCCGCCTGAACCGCAGCTGTTAGAAGATGGCATCATTGTTGTAAACATAACTCTTCCGTTGTTTAATATAGGCTGGGTAGTAACTCTTTCTCCATTGTTACTGTTGCCGTATTCCAGGTTGATATACCAACCTTTGTGTTGCCCCCAGTTTATGCTGTTGCGAGAGGTCTCTCTTGCAGTAACGGTAACGTTTGAGCTAATATTCTGACCAGAGCTACTTTTTTTTGCTGCGGTAAAGGTTGATTGTAAAGTAATTGTTTGTGCTAAAAGGTTGTTTGTGTTTATTGAGGTTGCTCTGTTATTTTGATCATCATCCCAAACCCCATAAAAAGCTTGTGTTGCCTGCCCTATGGTTGTGTTGTCATCAATTGTCAGATAACGCCCGGTACCAAAATAAACCATTCTGCCTCTGCGTTGAGGGTGTTTTCCTGCGGCAAGTCCTGCGGTTACAGGTTGATTTGCTCCGGCAGAAAACAAAGGAATACTATGACCATTTTCATCACGATGAGCGATGCCCCAGCCCGAAGGTGATGGACCACTTACATCAAACTTCCAAATATTACCTTGCAAATCGCCAGCATAAATAATGTCTACCATGCCATCATTGTTGGTGTCGACCAGTATTGGTTCAGAAAGTCCGTTTGGAGTATTGCGGCTGCCAACAGATGTTTCAATAATTTTAACGGGGTGACCTGTGGCAATATCCAAAATAAACAGAGCGGCTTTACCGGAAGCATTGCTGTTTTCAACACTGTTGTAACCATTGCCTGTAACAACTGCCCACTGACCAGTATTCAGTTTGGTGATGGCAGGTTTTCCATAGATATACCCAATGTTTGCGTGAACGTTACTACCACTGCCCGGATTACCGTTTGAACCGGCTGAATTAAACTCCCATAACAGCAAATCTCCTGCATTGTTTTCTGAGATGGAGTCAGGATTGGTAACATTTAGTGCAAAAAGACCTTTTCCTCCGGCTCTAAAGCCAGAAGTTAAGACTGATAACCATCCTTTGGAAGGAGCAAAATCACCCCACGCATCTTTAACCACAGGCGTTGCATCAAAATAATATTGGTGTGAATATGTAGGATCAGCAAGCTTATAAAGTTTCTCTTTGAACGCGGAAGGAATGTAAGCAAATTTTTCATCGCCTGTGGCTGCATTGAATGCATGTAACATTCCGTCGTTTGCTCCAACAAAAACAAGTGGTTTCCTTCCGCTATAGCTTTGTTTAAATGTTGCGTATGAATCATCTTTTGCGTAAATGGGAGATGTTTCTTTTGGTGGAGGAATCCAGATGGGGCTGGAGTGAACAATATCGCCTAATTTGCTATCCCTTGTTCTGAAACCATTACCTTCATAAGTGCTGTTACCACGCAAAAAATCAACTACAGCCTGTTCATAAGAGGTGTTGTCGGAAATGCCCGGAAGGGTAAACTGTTTTGTTCTTAACGCTGCTTTCCAGTCTCCGGTTAAATGAGAGTGCCTGAATGCTTTTGCAGTATACTGACCATTTCCTGTAGGATAAGAAAAAAATATCATACGACTGTTTGTGTTTGTTGCAGAGAGTCTGCTGTGTGCGTCCCACAAAGGAGTGGCACCAATATTCCCTGTGTCGTTTATTGTGAAGGCTTTAACATTACCACTCCACAGATTGCTGTCAAACAAACCCTGAAACAGCGCGCTGGATGAGGATGTACTGCCTGATGTTATTCCAACCGAACTACCAGATCCAACCCTGCTGTCAGCAACGTTTAATGCTTTTGTCAAACCATCCAGTAAAGAAGAGGTAGAGTTTGAGTTAATGTAAAGACCATCGCTATTAAAAGCAGCATGCCACAAATCATTTATTTTTTCTTCACTGCCTGAGTTGCCCAAAGGATTGCCCCACAGCGGGCTGTTAGCCGTTAATTTAACACCGTTATTGTCCGGCCAGCCATCATTATCACTATCCTGCAAAGAGCCTTTGAGACCGAAACCTAGCGTGATTGTATGCATTCGCTGATGTGTTGCTGTGCCTGTTCCCCCGGATGAGGAGCTGTCAGCAAGATCAGGTCTTAAATCGGTTTTATAATAGTAGGCAGCAATATCAGCAAGAGTTTGGCTGTTACCATCACCGTCTTCGTCACCAATGGCTGAATTGGAGAAACTACCATTCCAGTGACCATCTGTCATTAGCAGAGAAAAGTTTAGCTGGCAGCTGTTTTGTATGGGGGCGTTGCTTCCTCTTTCCATAAAATAGCGACCAGTCCGATCAAGTGCTTGTCTTAGTGGTGTTCCCTGCACGCGCACAGGATGGTTTTTCAGTTCTGTGATAAGTTGCGAGTTGTGTGCGTTTAAGTCACTATTTTGTGGTGCAGAAACGAGTGGATTGGAACTGTTAATTGAGCTTAACATGTATCGATAGTTTGGTTTGGATTTTATTAATGAAAAAATAGCGCTTTTCATGCTGAAAAAACGACGACGATGATATTGATACCAGTTAGCAAAATTTTGTTGTATAATTGATACTTGTAAAGGGTCTGTTATTGTGGTTTGTGATCTATACTTTAGTTTACGGCTTCCATCGGTAGCTCTTTCTATATTACCTCTCCAAACATATATTTCTGCTGAGCCAATGTTATATATGGTGTTGGTATCCCACAAATCAACCATTCCGTTGGGTGAGTCTGAAAAATTATAACCAAACCCCGGGTTTGTACCATAAAAACCTTTGTCGTCTTGTGCAACAACATAAACTGCGTTTGTCAGGTTTCTGGAAGATCCGGAGCCATCAGGCTTTTCTTTTGCCGTAGTAAAGGATGCATTAGGGTATCCTGGCCATGGCTCATAGGTTACGTCCGGATTAAAATAAATGGTATTCAGTGAGCTGGAAAAGGTACGCCAGTCTGCTCTTTCAACCCATTGATTTGCATCGTTTTCCGTTCGTAGCCAGGGGGAGTGTATGTTTGTGACCAACCCTTCTCTATTGGTAAAGGAGTATGAAAGGTTGCTGTTGTTTCCATAAATATAATAGTTGCTTTTATAACCGTGGTTTGTTGGTTCCAATATTTCTCCGGTGGTGACATATTTTCCAACCTGATATTGGGTGCATACACCTGAGCGCATATAAGTGCAGCGATTCCAGTGAGGCGCTGTCATTATTTCCCAATCCATTGAACCTGAGTCGTCTATTATCAACATGATGTTAGGTATAGAGGAACCGGAAAGAAAAAGTGGTGTTTGCGACAGGTTTAAGGGGTTGGTATAGCTGCTAACAGGTAGTAACAGCAAGATTTTAGTGGCTGCTAGTAATAACAGGTTAAACAGCAATCTGTTATTCTTTGTTTTTTGTTTGTCCATAAACTTAAAACCTTCAGTTATTTTTAGGGAAATCGTTTGGCAAAAATACTTTGTACGACAACTGATCCGTTAATACTATTCATATTTCCTTTTGCGGTTAGCTTGTAATAAGTTGTTGTTAAACCAGGGTTGTTCATATCTAAAGAGTCGGTTGTCGTGTGAGATATTTCAAAAGTAATCTTTATGTTGCTCTGAGCGTTGTAAGCAGGCAGTGGATCCCAAAAAGCACTACTCCTGTAATTTGCCGTTGCAGGTAAAACCTGTGTTATATTGTTTGCTGAAAACTGACTGGCTGCATCTTCTTCTGTAATTGCATTGCTTAAAAGTTTTTCTGCTGCTCTTAATCCAGATTCTGCTGACTGAAATGCACTATCACTGTCTGTAAACAGTTGTGTTGTACTTAGGTCGGTGATTGCTTCTCTTAACCCTGTTGTTCCAAAGATGGTAAGCACAACGAGGACAATAAGCGCCATAATGAGTGAGGCGCCCTGTTCTTTGTTTTGTTTTTCAATATTTAATTTTTGTCGTTTATATGATTCCATTTAGCTCCAGTCTCCCAGTGCTCTGTTACGCAGCGTGACTGTCATCATAAATTCACGCCGAATTCTGCGATCATTAATTGTATAAGTGTTGCCATAATAAACAACCGGGGAGCTGGCAGGTATAACCATATCATTTGCTGATTCAGTTAAAATCCATAAACGAACACTGACAACTTTTTTCCAATCTGATACTTCGTTGGCCCTAAGATAAGCGTTTGCGTTGGTGGAACCATATAGATTTTCTCCATATAAGACCTGCATGTTAATAACACCAGGTAGCACTTCCACCTTTTGTTTGAAATCACCATCCACCTTCAACTCACGACGATACAGGGAAGGTCGGTTGGTATAGCTGGGTATTTCCAGAGAATACTGTACCATGCGTAGCATCATTGCCTGAGGAGAATTCATTGTTGACAAAAGAGAGGTAACAGAGGGTATGGTATCACTGAGGGTTACAGTGCCAGAGGAGTGATTAAATCGGGTGGCTTTAACCAGTACGGTTGTTTCGCAGTCATAAACAATTAAAAGTCTTTCGGGGTTTGAGTCGCTGCTATCGGGAAAGTTGGTCATTGTGGCTGGATTTGCTGTAAGACTAGTGTCGTTTGCACTCTGAATATCCATAACATAGGGTTCAACGCTCCACAAGCGCAAGACATCAGACTCTCTGGCTATTGTAAAATCAGAACCAGAAGTGCTTTTGCCGGCTGTTGCTGCCTGAGCAGTATCAACACCACCGGTAAGCCAGTTTCCACTGTTAAAGCTGCTGGTTTGGACCCAGTTTTCGGGGTTTAATGTACTGTTTATATCGGTGTTGTTATATTCCCAGCCTCGGATACCAATATTAACATCAAGGGAAGCGGCGCTGTAATAGCCGTTCAAAGAGGATGTTCCAATCAGGGCATCTCTGTTGGCGGCAGCACAGCCTCGATAGCCTGCCATGCGAATTTCAGAGGCGAGCAGATTCATAGCCAGACTACCGTTAGTTTCTACAGAGGTAAGGGTTTCTCGGGCAAGGAAGTTCTGTTTTGTTGTTAACAGTACTTGCAAGGCACCTGTCATGAGAAATATGCCAATGGCCATAGAAATCATGATTTCTATTAATAAGCTACCCTGCTGCCTTCCCATGGCTTCTCCTTTAATAATTGTCAGCTACGGTGTAAATATTAATTGTAAGTACCCGTCTGATTCGCGGGTATCAAGTGTATTGCCTGTGCCTCCGGCTGCCTGAAGGCGTACCTCTCCATCTCTGTTGCGATCCCAAAAAACATGGATCACAAACGTCTCACCATTGCCATCACAACGACTTATAATTTGCATTCGTAGATTGCTACCTACAAGATCAAAAGTGTTAGGGACACTACTGCTTCGACATATAATCCCTTGTCCGGATGGCAGCAGATTGCTAACTGATTGCTGCCATTCATGCAGATCTGTCCGTACCATTTGCTCAGTTGAACAGCCTGAGGTGGTAAAGCACTGACTTTCAAAAGAACCTGCTGACTGACCGTGTTGGTGATACAGAGCAACATTCTCTTTGTTGGCTCGCACTCTTTCGGCCATATTTTGTGCCAGCAACATAGCCTGGCTGGTATGATAACTGTCCTTATGTGAAACAATGGAGATGGACTGCAAACCAGCAACGCCTAAAATACCAATAGTCAGAATAAACAGAGTAACCATGCTTTCAATCAGATTAAAGCCATGCTGTTTGCTTAATGTGCAACGCTCTTTATTGTTTGTCTGCATACCCTTCCCTCTTTTTTATTGTGGACACAATGTTTGGTTTTTTTGGGTGCGTATTCTTCCATTGCTCAAAATAATTTCCTGAGCGTATACTGTGCCGGTGACACGGGAAGGGCAAAAGGTAATTGTTGTTCCCGTAGGGGAGCTTTCACCGTGGGGAGAAAAGCGAATATAGGCATAGTTTCCAGACAGGGTAACCGTTGACTGTATGCTATCCTGTGACTTTATAATATGATCGCTGTCATTAATATTTAATGCATCTCTGCTCATGTGCATTGCCCATCCGTTACGCCATGGATTGTCGTTTTCATCATAACTATTGCCGGGGGAGGCATAACATTCGGCGGGTTCATTTGTAAAGCCTGGGGTGGAGGGTTTTCTTGCACAAATAGTAACATAACTTCTTCTGCTGATAGCCTGCTTTCTTGCGTTTTGAAGAAAGCTTTTCATGCTGGAGTATTCGGCACTCTGTTGGTTTCTGGATATCATATCCGTAAAAACGGGGATGGCTGCTGCTGCCACAACAGACAATACAGCAATGGTCATCATCAGCTCAATCAGTGTGAAACCGTGTATACGGGAAAATAGAATGTTGTAAAAAAACGCTTGTTTTTTTTGTTTTTGCATGTCTCCTCCATGAGAGAAGCTTTCTTATTTTTAAAAGTCCCTTTTTTAACCTAAGATGTTTTATACAAAAATTCTAGTCCTGAATGATTATTTTATAGAAAATGAAGTTGTTCCTGCTGTTTAAGCTAAAGAAAAACAAAGTTTATTTTGGTAGCTACACAGCATTGCATGGTTGACTTCCTCCCTGAAGGCTGTCTCTTAGTCACATTTTTTAGATGCTAACTTTTATTCTGGCAGGTTGCCTGCTGCTGAATATACCAGTCTTTTTGGTATAAACCCGAGGAGGCGGCTGAGCCTGTCGAAGCCCAGAGATCAAAAACAGCTAGGCTTGGAAAGGCTAAGCCCACCGAGGCAATCCGGAAAGAGTTGGATATTTATCAGAAAATAAAATATTGAATAAAAAAAATAACTTAAAAATATGACTGAGAGACAGCCCTGAAGGACAGGGTTTTACGGCGTGAGGGATAAACGCAATTGTTAACACTCTGGATTGCGATTTATAAAAAACGTCCTCAGGGTTTTTTTTCCCGAACCGAAAACCCCATGAGTCTGAACGTATTTTATGATCCCATTAAATTATACATGATTTGCAATTGATGGGATCATAAAATAGTTCACCTCTGTGTGGTTTTTTTCCTAAGCGTTTGCCAGCACTGTCCTCTCTTGCAGTAAAAG
>JAPORK010000359.1 GCA_026710285.1 Endozoicomonadaceae bacterium
TAATATTACAAGCTTAGTTTTTAGCTAAACTTGAGACCGGTATTAATCTCAATATTTATTCGGGGTGCATTATGATAAACCCATATAAGTTAAAACAAAAATTAATAATACCCTTAGCTTTCTTTACTTGTATTTTTTTTCAATCGTCTCCTGCATGGACAAAAGATCACCTGATGAACGTTATAAATTGCACATCAAAACCAATACGTGTCAATTTTTATTGGAGGGGGTGTGGATCTCCAGGCTTTGGTTGGGGTCCAAAAAACCACAAGGATACCATTACAATTCAACCTGGTAAAAAAGGTAATATAAGTTATGGATGTATAGATCTTAGTAGTTATGGTTTTAATCAAATAGTCCCTATTGACCCCAAAACAAACAAGGAACTGAATTACCTTCTCATGCAGGTAGGATATAGTGATAAAGGTAAATCTTTGACACTCAGGCTAAGCAGTGCTGGAGTTTATTATTGGGAAGGATATGAATAGTTGATATCCTCCCCTCCCTAAAGACTGTCTCTTAGTGACATTTTTTAAGCGCCGGTTTTACTCCGGCAGGTCTGCCTACTAATGAGTACAGTCTTTGCTGAATGCAACGTGGATCCATTGTGCGCAGCCCCATCTCTTAGTCACATTTTTGGACCTCAATTTTTATCCTGGTAGATTTTCTCCTGCTAAATATATCGGCTTTTATCTAGCATACCGTGGGCTGAGCCTGTGGAAGCCAGCGGAGGCGAAGCTAAATTTACCAGTTAATCTTTTCTGTCTTCTGCCCGACACAGGAATGTTATACATTTTTTACATTCATCTAAGTTACACTAACATATTGCTATTTATCCTTCTCTGGTACAGAACCGTCCTCATAATATATTGTCTTTTATCATACAAAGTCTGCTGATAATTGGCGCTAAAAAACAATTTATCAAAATAAAAATAACGCATAACAGAGGAAGTGTATGATTACAAATTTAGAGAAAAAATCTACAGGATATATGGAAAACTCTGGAGAAAGTTCCAGATCTCTCTGTAAGCACCAAAAAACTGCTGCGATCAAAATCACTGCAACTAATATCATCAAAACTAATTCTGCTGGTCTTCTTAGTCTTCCCACTGAAATATTACACAATATTGCAAAATATCTCGATGTTCGTGATATTTGTGTTTTGAAAAGAACTTGCCGTCGTTTGAAACAAAGTATTAGTTTTCAGTGTATAGCACCTTCACTTGCTGAAAAATATTATGGTGACCAACAATCTTTACACCATAATTTTCAGTTTGAATCATTAGCTCCGCAAACCAGATCCATACTGACAGAAAACCTGCGCTCTGCAATTATTCAGTATGACCCGCAATTTAATTCAGCGTCACTTCCAAAAATGGCAGCACTTCTCAGAGAGATTAATAATCATAAAAAACCAAACACTCAGATTCAGTGTGTAAAAACGCTAAAAATATTTGATGGCAACGATATTGTTGAGACAGTTAAAGCGCTTAGCAACCGCGTATTGATTGTTCAGTCTTCATATGAAGGAAATTTACAACTATTAGATCTGAAACAAAGTAATGATCAGAAGGACAAAAAAATTATATTCGGAGCTGCCAGACGGATCGATTGTATTGTCAAATTGCAAGATAATCGTCTGGTTACCTGCACTGATGAAAAAAACCTGGAAGTCCGTAGTGTGACAAAATCTGTTGATCTGGTACACGAAAAAACTTTATTCACCAATAGTCCAGCTTTCTGTGACGGTGTTCAGCTAACAAGTGAATATCTGCTTTTATTTACTAATTACTACGAAATAATGGTCTGGAATCTTAAAAAACCTCCCGGGCAGGAATATGTAAAAACTCTGCGGGGACATAGTAGAAAAATTGTTGGAATCAGACCATTAGAATACGATTGTTTTGCATCTTTTGCTTATGATTGCAAAATAAAAATTTGGGATTTGACAAAGCCTGATGGACAGGAATGTGTAAGAATTTTGAATAATGGTGGTGATTTGATGATGGGACTTATAGTATTGAAAAATGGGTTACTGGTCTCCTGGAATAACTTCCGTGCAATCATAAAAATTTGGAATCTGCAACAACCTGATGGGCAGGAATGTGTGAAAACTATAAAATTCTGCAATATTCATTATCCTGAAGGGATCACAGAATTGAGAAACAATCTGCTGATCTCTTGGTCTGGTGAGACCATAAAGATTTTGGACTGGACAAAACCTGACAGAGAACAATGTATAAGAACGCTTAATGGACATATAGCCTTTATCACAAAAGTTATTGTACTGGCAGACGGACGCTTAGTCTCATACGCTTCAGACAAGACACTGAAGATTTGGGATCTGACAAAACCTAATGGTCAGGAATGTGTGAATACTCTGAAAGGTCATGACAGAGTAATTATGGGAGTTATGCAGCTGGAAGACTGGTCTCTGGTTTCCTATGATGAAAGTGCCGTAAAGGTTTGGGATATTTATGACCGGTCATTTGAGGTTGCTGAAAGTACTGTAGCGGTCAGGAATGATCTATTACAGTTTATCTGTAACCATTGTGTTTTACTTTAATCTGTAATCACTCCTGCCTGCCTTATGTCTTCTGCCTGGCAGAGAAAAGCATCAACGATGCCAGCAAGAACAAAACTTCTCAGAAGTATAAAAGAAGTATTGAAGCGATATCGCTCATAACCACTGAACAAAGTTATTTATCAAATTAATCGGATGTTGAGGGTAACATGGTCTACTCTCTAAATACCACCTTTAATAATTCATTACGGGCAGGTTTTTTTAAGCTATCCTTTGAGTTTGAGAAAGGTTCAGAACTATTTTAGCTATTTTCGTTTGGGTAACGCTTCAACTTAGTGCTCCTCCTACTTTCCATTATTACAAGCATCTGAATAATTATTTTTAAATTAAAGGTCTGTTTATTTGTCGGGGTTGACTATTTATGGTCAAAAAAAACAACAATGTTTGTCCTGTTTGCTAATTTTAAATAAACAAGCTAGATATAAAGTTTAAAGATGCGTATGATAAAAGTCTTTGTAATATAAATTAAAAGGCAATTTTTATTGTTGGTATTTTATAATGACCCAAATAAAAAAATACTTAGACAGAAAGGATGTTGGCTGGCTGGCAACGCTTTTTGGTACGGCAGTTGGTGCAGGCGTCTTATATCTGCCTGTCCGTGCTGCTAAAGCAGGTCTCATTCCTTTAATTGTTGTGACTTTGTTATCCATTCCTGCAATATGGATGGCACACCGTAATTTAACCTGGTTTTGCTTATCTGCTACAGACCCGAAAGCAAATATCACAGGAACAGTTGTTGAAAAATTTGGGAGAAAAGCAGGGGGAATACTCACTTTATCTTATTTTATGAGCATATATCCTATTCTGTTACTTTACGGTATTGGTCTGACAAATGTTATCCATGAGATGATCACTACTTTTTCAACTTACTCCCCGCCGGCAAGATCTGTAAGCAGTTTTATCATACTTTCTGTCCTGACCTTTGTAATTATTAAAGGAGAAAAATGGGTATCTGCAGCCTGTGAAATGCTGGTTTTTCCGCTGGTGCTTATTTTGTTTTTTTGTGCAGTATATTTTATTCCTATTTGGCAAAAACCTACATTAAGTTCTCATTCATGGTTAGAATTTATTAAGCTCAGTGTATTAATGGCGCCATTACTGGTTTTCTCTTTTAACCATTCTCCTTCCTGCTCTGCATTTGCACAAGCTTACCGGCTACAATATAAAGATATGTCAACCTGTCATATGAAAACCAGTCGTGTATTAAAATTCAATATTGTATTGCTGTTAGTAACTATATTGCCTTTTGTATTTTCCTGCGTTTTTTCTATGACAGCGCAGGATGTTGCCTATGCTGTTAAGTACAATATTCCAGCATTAATTTCAATTTCAGCAGCAGGATATATTTCTTGGATGCCCATTGTTATTTCCATTATTACACTACTGGCTATTACCAGTTCCTTTTTTGGGGTATATATCGGATCACATGAGGGAGCAACAGGATTAGTTGATTTTATCATAAAAAATACAAGCGAAACAAAATCTCCGCAAGCGACAAAAAATCTTAACATTATAATTCATATTTTTTTATTTATAACCAATTGGATTGTAGCCAGTTTCAATATAAGTGTTATCACTATTATTCAAGCACTGGTCGCTCCGGTATTGGCTATTATTTTATTTATTATGCCTGTTATATCTATGTACCTGGTTAAAGAGATGAAGGTTTATCGCTCTCCTTTGGCTGATTTATACATATTTATATTTGGTCTGATCGTTATTTTTGGATTCCTGATCTCTATGATTATTAAATAAAAATTATCGAAAATTACAGGTCTGATTACAGCTTTGAGCTTTATCGCTGTACAGGCTAAAAAAATAAATTTAAGCCTGTCTTTTAAACCATCGAATTTTATCAGGATATAAAAGTTACATGTGATTTTTTAAATTAAGATGTATCTGCTATATTTTTTATATTGCAATAAAATCAACTCAACAGATAAAAACTCCTCTGCTCAAAAATAAATACAAAAATTGTTGATGGTGCGCATTGACAATTAGCTAATGCGTTACTATTTTTTCTTTTAGATGCTTAATTTCATTTATCCAAGCTTGCAAAAGCCGTTAATTCTTTTTAAATAAACACATTATTTTTGTGCAGAATTAACGTTAATCTTTACTTTCCTTGTCATCATTCTACAAAAATAGTAAAAATTCATAGGCTGTGATTATCCAGATTTTCTCTTGTAATAATACCCTCTCAATAAAATTTACTTTTCACTTATCAATAAAAAAAATCTTCTCCATGGAGTCTGTTATGTATAAAGACAATTATCAAAAAAAGTCAATGTTCTGTTGTGTATCAACACTCATGCTTATAAATACCCTGACAATGTTTTGTTATGCAAAAACACATCTGCGAAATAACAAAATAAACATTTTAGCAGCAAGACGCTCTCACAATGAAGTAGTATCCGTTGAGTTTACTCCGCGCAGAGATAGATATTATGTTACAAAAGGTCAACCATCCGGGCAAATTTCAGCCGGAAAAAATTTTATAAAAGTAGAGGCAGGAAGAAAGAATTCAAAAGAGGTAGAAAAAAAATTTAAATCATGGACCGGCAGCAGTAATAAACATATTATGGTAAAGGTATATCCGAAGAAGCTGAATTTTGCTATGGAAGGTACTTTAACAATACAATTACATGATAAGAAAAAACATACTAATACTGTGGGTGTTTTTAAAAATATAGATTTTGCACAAGGACATTCTGGTACAATTAATAAATGGTTTGTAGGAGGAATAAACTGCACTCGTAAGAAGCCATCAGCTCCTTTGGTTGGTTATTCTGTGGGCATGCCGATACAATGCAAAGATGAACAGAAACGACCCTGGTGTTTTTCGATAGCTACGTTGTCGACAAGTACAATGCGTGTAAAGCAAAAAGCATGCGTTCACAAAATTCTTGACTAAAGAAAAAAGTGGGTGATATTCACCCGCTTTCTTTAGCAATTTCTCTTTTTTTGCAAGTTAATCAGAAAATTCATAAACAGTAATATCGTCAGAAATAAACATCAGTTGTTTAGCAAACAACCCCATACAGATTTTAGGAAGCAAAAAATAGCCATCATCACTTTCGCTCTGTAACAGAGTAATGGCATAAACATTGTTATTAAGTGGTGCGACAATAATTGCAGCATCTCCATTATTTGCAGCTTTTACTCCTGAAAGCCCCAGAAGAAATGCTTTATCAGATTTAGGATTATCAAACCACTCTCTTTTATACCAAAACAAAAAGGAATCATGTACATTCTGCAGCTTATCAGGATCAGATACTTTTTCTCTGAGACAACTAAATAAAGCAGTGTGACTTTTTCCGCCAATGCCTGTTCCCCATATTACAGAGCGCAAAAATTTTGTCCTGTGGTGACATTTATTAAAATGACTGATAATAGTTTGCAACGTTTGATGTGTAAACCCGCTCTCCTGATAAGATTGTTGTGTAACAAACGTTGACGTGTTCACTAGACTGTAAACGCCAGTATGTCGATTATTAACTTCGCCCCACTGTTCATACAGATTCAGAACAGCTCCTAATTCTTTACCAGGTAACTCATACAGAATTGAAGCAGATTCATTAAACAGGTACACAGCGGCATCTTGTGCAAAAGAATCTTCACTGACTACCAGCGGATAAATTACCAGTTCATCCTCATCTTGTGTTTTTGTCCTGATAATTAAATATAAAACCTCACTATAAATATTTGCAACGCTATTTTGCGGTATTTCCAGTTTGAACTCATCATTGCGTTTCTCTACTCTTTCTATGATTCTGTTGATGTTATATTCAGTTCTTCTTTCGGCCAGATGCGCTTCTTGAGGATTTTCCGGATTATCAAATATAAATGCATCGGTGACAAAAAAATCAGGCAAACAATTTTTTGAATCAGATAGAACCTGTGTTTTATCACGAAGCTTTGTATCAAGCTGTGTTTTTAGTCGCCCGATATTACCTTTCTCGACTAATGATAAAATCTCTTTTATTCTTACATCTGCTTTTCCTTCTAATGGAGTATATTTTGCTGTTGCTTTGAGAGATGCCATTAAGCTGTTTAGAAATAGTTTGTTATCCCGTGTAGTTATTAGCTTATCGTATTCTTCTACTTCACTGAAATATTTAAGTGTTTTATCCTCTGACATCATCCTTGTTAACTTTGATTCTGTAGCTACTCTTTCTTTTTCCGAATCGTCTTTTCTTAAGAGTAGTTTTCTGAACCCTTCAAAATAGTCTGTTTCATCTTCTGTGGGTTGTTGCACAACGGGTAAGGCGCTATATGAAAGAGATGTTTTTGGATTAAATTCTGTATTACGTCTGTATTTTTCAGAAACAAATGTTACATATTCAGATATAGGATTTGCAGTGTAATCACTGCGTTTAAGTTGATACTTATTATCAGAAAGATCATTGCATTGGTCATATGTGAAGAGTTTTGCTTGAGGTTTAACAAAAAAAATTGCCAGCAAAACCAGCAATATAACCAGTTTCATTACAAAAAATGCATAAACACGTTTCATATCTCAGCTCCTCCTTTTTATTCTTATACGAGCATACCTGAGAGCGTTTATTGCACAGATAAGTATATACCAAGTTGCAAATATTATTTGTTAAAAAGAGTAACAATAAAATTGAATGCATTATATTTCCGGAGCAGGGTATACTTCCGGTTTGTATAAGCTTTCATATGACAACAGCCGAAGGTATTAATTAAGTGGCTGCTGCATAACCCAATAGAATTAAAGCGATAACAGAAATAGCTGCAAAGCTACTTTTTCTTAAAATAAGCAACGAATGACTTGTAAGAAAAAATAAAAACCTCATCCTCCCAAAATAAAATTTTTTTTTATCCTGTGAATGGAGAGACTTCTCCTGTTCTCAAAGTGAGAATTTCCGCCCCTGTGGCTGTAACCAGAATAGTATGTTCCCATTGTGCAGAGAGACGCCTGTCTTTTGTGACTGCCGTCCAACCATCTTTTTTGATTTTTACATGTTTTTTCCCCAGGTTGATCATCGGTTCAATGGTAAATATCATTCCTTCTTTTAACTGTATGCCGGTATTCTTTTTGCCAATGTGAAGCACCTGAGGCTCTTCATGGAAAGCCTTTCCAATGCCATGACCACAAAAATCTTCAACGACAGAAAAATAATGTGCATGAGCATGTTTTGCAATAGCTGCACCAATATCACCAAGATATGCACCAGGCTTAACCTGTTCAATACCTTTATACATACATTCCCGGGTGATTTTTGATAAACGTTTAGCATGTGGACTCACATCTCCTACAAGGAACATCATGCTGGTATCACCATGGTATCCATCTTTTTTTACAGTTACATCGAGGTTGAGAATGTCGCCGTTTTTAAGAAATTTTGTATCACCGGGAATACCGTGACAAACAACTTCATTAACAGAAGTACAGATAGATTTTGGAAAACCCGGACGCGTAGCGGTCATACCATAATTAAGTGGTGCAGGAATAGCTTGCTGAACGTTGACAATGTAGTCATGACATAGTGTATCCAGCTCACCTGTGCTTACTCCCACTTTTACATGAGGGGTAATCATTTCAAGCAGATCAGCCGCAAGACGACCAGCAATACGCATCTTTTCTATTTCTTCAGCAGTTTTAATTACAACGCTCATACAAATCACTTTCCAGACAAATCACGATTTTGGTTACCAACGACCCGGATACTTTTATAATTTATTGACTTAAAATAAAGCCACCTAATAAAATTATAATGAAACCACAACCTGAATGTTACTGACTTAATGATTTTTAAAATCAGCTAAAAGCCTGGTTATGGCAGTATCTGAACCTGTTATAATTTTTTAATTTTAAAGTAATTTTAATTTATTTCAAAAAAATAAAATGAATATCAATTAAAAACTGATAGTCCACAACAAAATCTTTTCATTTGCAGAATCAGGTCTTGGTTTATTTGCAGAGAGAGTCTTCTGAGGTGTTCAGTCAACCCTTCATTAGCTTTATTTTTTACTATACATAAGTTTAAAAGTTATTTGCAACACTTATTTTATGGAGATGCTGGTTGAATTTTTTGCTTTTGTTACAAATTAACCGCGATTACGCAGTTATAGACCGAATCATTAAGACAAGGAAAAACACCATATAGTGTACGATCCTCCTCTTTGTAACCCTGTCTCTCAGTCACATGTTTTAAGCTACGACTTTTACCCTGGCAGGTTTGTCTCCTGCTGAACATACCAGCCTTTGCCGGATGCCACACCGTGGGCTGAGCCTGTGGAAGCCTGAAGGACTAAAGCAGCCGGGCTTCGACTCCGTTCAGCCCGGGATTTCAACAAGCCCTGCAGATGAGTTATAGTGAAATTATTTGAGAAGGATGATTATCTGAATCTGTCTGCTATTGTTTGTCCGCTCACCTGAATAAAATTAATTATTATTAAAAGCTTTTTGCATACAACAGAAAGCAGATTGGTTATCTAATAATTTAACAAGTTTTTTCTGCTCTGAGAGTGAACTTAATCTGTTCAATTTATCTAAAAAAAGTGCAGCGTTTGATGTGCGCATTACCTCTGGTGCAGACAGGTCTCTAATCAAAAGAATCTTACTAATGGTTTCACCTGTTACTTTCTGAAATACAAATGTTGCTTAACTGGGTTCTAATATAAATGTTGACCACATTATTAT
>JAPORK010000261.1 GCA_026710285.1 Endozoicomonadaceae bacterium
CTCCCATTCCCAAAGTACAATGTTGACAGGCTTTTTGGGCAAGGGGCCAACACATGCCTAGTTTACAATGAGGGAGATTTATTTTATCCATGATTTTCAAAAAAGAAACAGATACACTCCACCAAGAATAATCAGTTATGTCTTTCTCTAACGGTTCCTGGAGTTCAGCCTGCTGATCGTTACTATGAGTTATGGTATTATCAGCGATTATAGTACAATGAGAGGCCAATGCTGGAGAAGCAGGAGTAATGTTTACAATAGTATCTTGTTTTGTAGAGTCATTGCCTTCTAGTTGATTAGTATTTTTATTCTGTTGAAAAAATCCTAATGCAGCTATTTTTTTTGGATCTTTGCTAGCTTTTTCAACATTCTGTAAAAAGCTTGTGTATGCATGACTGCTTGCTAATGTTTGGTTTTGATTAAAACTTGGAGAAATTTCTACAACAACATTAGTATATTCCTGTACGTGTTTCTGGTCATTGTTTATATGACGATTTCCACTGTTAACCTGAGTTGTTTTGGCATATTTATCGATATGCATTTACTGAACCTCTCATTCTTTTAAAAACACTGCGGATATTTTTTGTAATTTATTGATTTTAAAAGAATTTTACCATTATTTTACTGTAAAAAATACTACTGCAAATCAATAACTTACAGTTTTGTTCACAGTCGATTTTTAAAAACTATCCGAACTATCCGAAGTATTGTTACATAAAAATATCTCAATAACAATTAATATTATTCAGACAAGTGGACAAACGGGTGCAGACAGATTTAGCTAATACCAACCTCAGAATAAATTCAATACAAATCCGTCTGCTGACTGAGTCTGTCGAAACCATATTCTGATACAAGCGTCCTCATAGACCGGTATGCAGCCGATATGCAACGCCAGCGCCAACTAGAACGTTGTGGCTGGGAATTTTTCCGCATCAGAGAATCAGCTTTTTATGCAAACAAAGAGAACGCTCTTGCTGGTCTCTGGCAAATGCTGGAAGAGCGCGGTATACTGGCTAATCCTCCATATGGGCTATGCCATTTGAAGAGGTTGAGAATCTAACAACGTCCGATGCAGACAACGGCAAAACCACTGGGGATAGCGCAAAAAACGATCCTACAGAGGGTTCTGAAGGTAATCCCGGATATTCGGATTATTGGACGGAAGAGATATCCACAGCATAAATCAAGCAGGGGGTCAGACTTTCAACGTTATTAGTTGTTAAGTGGCTTATCTGAAGGCTCAGAAATATATTCCCTCCCGGAGACCAGCACTCTTTGGCATCAAGCAGAGCCTTCAGATCACGTATTTCAATAACAGTCCATACTTGTCTTATATAAAATGAAAATGATCATTAAGTATAAGTCGTATAACACGATAATTCATAATGATAATGGAGAGAAGGAAAAAACATGGACAGATCACAACCACATCCACAACCTAACCTGAATGTAAATTCAATACTTGCAAGTTTACCAGATATCTCTTATTCTAAAGGGCGGCATGCAAAAATAGGTATTACCCGTGAAGGTAAAATTGTAACCCGGGATGATTTCACATCACAATCAACATTGACTGCTGTTACAGGATATGTAACCAGCTGGCTTTTTAATAAACCTGGAAATGAAACTTTTGAAACGTGTCAGCAGCGATTGCAACAATACTTAAAGGATCAGGTACAACAAAAAAAATTGCATCAGCGTAAAGTAGAAGAAAAAGATGATTTAGATACCAGCAAGCCTCCAACCATTAGCAGCACTTTCAAAACAGCTGAATTAATACTTGCCGCAGAGACCATCCCATTTGAAGAAGGAGCAGCTATTTATGCTAACCCTGAAGATAATGTTCCGGTTCCAGATGCACCCGGGCTACGCATAGGTGATCTGAAGTTATTAAGAGATTTTATTAAAGCAAAACCGGGCAATCAGAGAAGCGGAGCAGTTAGCAGCGATCATCAGGCTGATAAGATGGTTATTTCCTTATACCAACTCAATGAGGATGCAACTGTAGCGTTATATCAGTATATTTCTACTCGTGATATGAATGATGCCAGTTCAAACCGAAAAGCAGTGGATCAGCTGGAACCTTTACTGGCACTTTATTATGCGCAATCTGCATCTTTACAGCAAGCTGCTCCAACTATACAGCCAACCACTGCAACTACAGATTACACCATAATACCTGCAGCCCCGTTTACACAGCAACCGGGACAAACCGCTGGCAGTTATATGCAAGCACTTATCGACCATGCCAAGCATCAACAGACAGCGGGAAATGAACAGGAGGCTTTTAAGACATTCCAGTTTGTTGTGGAGCTGTGCAAAAGAGAGGACAATCCGGATCGGTATGACACAGCTGTACGTAGCATGGTTGATATCAAAATAGCACAGAACAGCCCTGTAACAGAGGACATGTATCCATTGAATAATCTCCGTGAATACCTGCTTATTCTGCAAGGCAATGGAGATATACTTGCTGGTGAGATGATTAACAAAATATCGGAACTTAGCTTACAACACAGAGATACTTCAGTGCAACATCCACAGCGGATGAAAAGAAAGCCGCCAACGCCTCAAATTCAACCCAGAAAAAGTAAAAAAAATAATGCAAAGACTATTCCTGTTGCCCCTATACGCTCAAACGCACAGCAATATACTTATGAAGTTCACAGGAAAGAAAAGGAGGGTGACAAGACATATCAGCGAACAGCAGACGCAACACAAAAAAAACTTTCTGAACTATACGGAGGAAGGATAGGGAACTCTGATAAAATTCTTTATGATGAGGTTGTAAAAAATCAAGATATCTCTGAACAAGATTTAGATAATTTAGAGTATCGCGTTGAAAATGATCACCAGGTTATTCAACGAAAAATCTTAGCAGCCAACCAGGTAGCAGCGCAACAGGGCAGGGAGCAAAACCCTGAAGAGGAGAAATATATACAATTTGCGCCACAAACAACATTGGGCGCTCAGGCATTTACTGTCATTAATAATCCTGCTTCAGAAACCTCTGACATTTTACCGCAAGCAGGTATTGCCGCTGCCAGAGGCGATCGATACACAATGGAAGATGCTCATACAGTTTCACAATTTTCATTTAAAGCCGGCAACACCTCCATACCGGTTACTATCGTAGGCATTTTTGACGGTCATGGTGGTTCAACCATTGCGAACAACTGCGCGCAAAAGATAGTTGCTAAACTAAAGTCTCGTCTGGAAGCATATAACGACGGAGATTTGACCCAGGGAGGCATCTGGAACGCACTTAAGCTGACCCCCGTGGATTTGGACAGAGATAGTATGAATGCACTTAATCAGGGCACAACCGCCTGCGTGGCTTTGATGATTCAGGGACATCTCTGGGTGATGAATGTAGGTGATTCCAGAGCAGTACTTGCTCTCAATAATGGAGAGAGTATTCAACTATCAGAAGATGCTCATTTTAGAATAAAATATGATTATAATACAGGGGCTACCACATTTGAAGGGTCTATTGGATATTTGAGTTCTGTTGATAAACGCGGCGGAGTAGTTACTGATCGCAGAGTTTATGCAAAGGGTAGCGAAGGTTCGCTGAATGTATTCAGATCTATTGGTGATCATGCTCAGCGAGGTGCTGTATCAGCACGCAGTAAGGTAACCTGTTTACCTGTTACGGAAGAAATGCAGGGTGCTCATCTTATGGTGGGCTGTGATGGTATTTTTGACAAAGCAACTTCTGCTCAGGTCGCCCAACTCATTCATTACCTGAAAACAACAAATCCAAATATTAGTAGTCAAGAGATAGCAGAGGAAATTGTTTCTCATGCTTATCATGCCGGATCCTCTGATAACTTATCTGCAATAGTCGTACCTGTTAGCAGCATGAATGAAGAATCCTGACGGGTGAATGCGTTAAGCCTAAATTGCAGAGTGTCCCGGATGCAAGCACTGTAACAAAAAAAGAAAATTTACAAAGGTATGATGTATCTTTAATCTTTACTGTCGTTTTAACAAAAAAGATTGCCGTTATGATGCATCTGTGAAGGCACAAAAACCCATGTATGCAGCCAAAAATTTATTTTGATAACGTCTGTGCAAAACCGGACTTCGATAAGCTCAGTCCGCAGAGTTCTCTTAGCAAAAAACAGTACGTTCAGCAGAAGATAAATCTTCCGGAGTGAAAATAAGAATCTAAAAAATATGACTTTGGCATCAAGCAGAGCCTTCAGATCACGTATTTCAATAACAGTTTATGCTTCTCTTATACAAAATGAACATGATCATTAAGTATAAGTCGTATAACACGATAATTCATAATGATAATGGAGAGAAGGAAAAAACATGGAAAGATCACAACCACACCCTAACCTGAATGTAAATTCAATACTTAAAAGTTTACCGACCATCTCTGCTTCAAAAGGGCAGCATGCAGAAATAGGCATTACCCATGAAGGTAAAATTGTAACTCGAGATGATTTCAAACCACAATCAACACAATCAACACAATCAAGATGGACTGCTGTTACAGGGTATGTAACCAGCTGGTTTTCTAAGAAACCTGAAAATGAAACTTTTGAAACGTGTCAGCAACGATTGCAAAAATATTTACAGGATCAGGTACAACAAAAAAAATTGCATCAGCGTAAAGTTGAAACAAAAGATGATTTAAATACCAGCAAGCTTCCAACCATTAGCAGCACTTTCAAAACGGCTGAATTAATATATATCGCCGAGACCATCCCATTTGAAGAAGGGACAGCTAATCATGATAACCCTGAAGATAATGTTCGGGTTTCAGATGCACTAGGGCTGCACATGGGTGATCTGAAATTATTAAGAGATTTTATTAAAGAAAAACTGGGCAATCAGAGAAGTGGAGCAGTTACCAATGATCGTCAGGCAGATGAGATGATTCTTTCCTTATATCAATTGAATGAAGGTGCAACTGTAGAGTTATATGAGTATCTTTCTAGTCATGATATGAAGGATGCCAATTCAAATCGAAGAGCATCAGGTAAGCTGGAATCCTTACTGGCACTTTACTATGAGCAATCTGCACCTTTACAGCAAGCTGCTTCAACAGTACAGCAAACCACTGCAACTACAGATTACACCATAATACCCGCAGCCCCGTTTACACAGCAACAGGGACAAACCGCTGGCAGTTATATGCAAGCACTTATCGACCATGCCAAAAATCAACAGACAGCAGGGAATGTACAGGAGGCTTTTAATACATTCCAGTTTGTTGTGGAGCTGTGCAAAAGAGAAGACAATTCAGATCGGTATGACACAGCTGTACGTAGCATGTTTGATATCAAAACAGCACAGAACAGCCTTGTAACAGAGGACATCTATCCATTGAATAATCTCCGTGAACACCTGCTTATTCTGCAAGGCAATGGAGATGTACTTGCCGGTGAGATGATTAAAACATTATCGGAACTCAGCTTACAACACAGAGATACTTCGGTACAACATCCGCAGCAGATGGAAAGAAAGTCGCCAACGCCTGAAATTCAGCCCAAAAAAAGTAAAAATGATGCAAAGACTATTCCTGTTGCCCCCATACGCTCAAACGCACAACAATATACTTATGAAGTTCACAAGAAAGAAAAGGGGATTGACAAGACATATCAGCGAACAGCAGACGCAACACAAAAAAAACTTTCTGAATTATACGCACAAAAGTCAAGTGCAGTTGATGAAAGTTATTATGATATGCTTGTAAAAAATAAATATATTGCTGAACAAGATTTAGACAATTTAGAGTATCGCATTGAAAATGATCACCGTGTGATTGAAAAAAAAATCTCAGCAGCCAACAGTGCAGCAGAGCAACATGGCAAGCAGCAAAACCCTGAAATGGATGACTATAAAGGGTTTGCACCGCAAACAACATTGGGCGCTCAGGCATTTACTGCCATTAATGATGCTGCTTCAGAAACCTCTGACATTTTACCACAAGCAGGTATTGCCGCTGCCAGAGGCTATCGAGACACAATGGAAGATGCTCACACAGTCTCACAATTTTCATTTAAAGCTGGGAATACCTCAATACCCGTTACTATCGCAGGTGTTTTTGACGGTCATGGTGGTTCAAGTATTGCGAACAACTGTTCACAAAAGATAGTTGCTAAACTCAAGTCTCGCCTGGAAGCATATAACGACGGAGGTTTAACCCAAGGAGGCATCTGGAACGCACTTAAGCTGACTCCTGTAGATTTGGACAGAGATATCCTTGCAGTTCATAATGGCACAACCGCCTGCGTGGCATTAATGATTCAGGGACATCTCTGGGTGATGAATGTAGGTGACTCCAGAGCAGTGCTCGCTCTTGATAATGGAAAGAGTATTCAGCTCTCAGAAGATGCCAAGAATCAACCAAAATATAAAGAATCTGTTATAAAGCGTGGCGGAGTAGTTATTGGTACCAGAGTTTGTGACAAAGAAACCTATAGCCGAGGAGGACTGTCAACGTCCAGAACCATTGGTGACCATATTGTACAAGGAGCTGTATCAGCGCGCAGTAAGGTAACCTGTTTACCTGTTACTGAAGAAATGCAGGGTGCTCATCTTATGGTGGGCTGTGATGGTATTTTTGACAACGCAACTTCTGATCAGGTCGCCCAACTCATTCATCACCTGAAAAAAACAAACCCAAATATTAGCAGTGCAGAGATAGCAGCGGAAATTGTCTCTCATGCTTATCATGCCGGATCCTCTGATAACTTATCTGCAATAGTCGTACCTGTTAGCAGCATGAATGGAGAATCCTGATGAGGTGCTGTAGCAGGCTAGGATTCTGCTGTATTTCATTGTCACCAGCGAATCTGATTACCAGACAGCTGCAGTTAAATATATTTTTTGATTCGTAAAGCTCCGGATACCCGGAGCATTGATTATTTCCTGATCAGGGCGCATGCTGTACTCGTCAGGATAGCCAACATCATTTGCACCAGTTCTGTTGTACCAGATTGACAGTTAAAGCATATCACACTACCTTCATATTTCATCTTCCCATTGTGACCTGTTTGGACAAAAGTATGAAAGAGGTAAAAGACATGAGAATTATAAAAATATTCTTGTTGATATTTGTATTTACACTTATGTTTCCCTGTACAGGGTTTTCGGACGATAAAGACAAATTAATAAAAAGTATAGATAGTTTTAAGCCGCTTTTAATAAATGAAATGTATCCTAAACTGCTTTGGGGTGCTGCGCTTGATTCAAATGCAATAATGAATCTTACTAACACCGTTGTTACCCATCATGACGCCCAACCGGAGCTGCTTCCATTTATTCAGACTCAGGCAGAAGAATACGCTGCTAATGGAGATCTGTCTTCATTATTGATAATGACAATAATGCATCTTCACTATATTCCACTTGAAAATATGCAAACAGTCTCAAAATTGCTCATGGTCTTACAGACTGCAGTAGTTGAAGTGATAAAAGAACATGACGCAACAAGAAAACAGGTAATTAGCCTGCTTGCAGAAAAATTTAAAAATATTTCTCCTGAATTTCAAAGGCAGGTAGTTGAAAAATCAAACGCTGTATTGAAGTTAGTCAGCCAGCAACATTATCCAAGAACCAGCTCAATTTCTCAGTATGGAAATGATGGAATATTGAATTCTTTAAGACACCCTTTATCATTTTCTGAAGCGCTGCTTGGTCTGGTCAGTTAGTTTATCAGAATCGAGACAGATCGGTCTGACAAAAAATTGCTGTGTTTGTCTTTGACAGCCACTGCAGTTGGCGTTGGGCATGATTAACATGACATTCAACCTGCAAAAAATGGCACAGGCACACTTTAAGTTCGTATCCGCTGGTTCTCAAAAAAAAATCCTTCCAAAATTATAATTTATGCACCCTATGTAAATCCTTTATAAAAAAAACAGATCCAACCAGAAAATATGTAACATATTTTCTCTGCGTGCAGTATGAGTTTAGTGAAAAAAGCATTTTTGCTTAATATCAGACCTTATGAGTCACTAAAGCTTTGCTTCCTCGCTTTAAAAAGTTTTTCCACAGAATATTCTCATATGCTAAGTTGTTGCTTAAAAAAATTGATATTTCTATATGGTTCGGCATAAATTTAAATTAGTAACTAAATTTTTAACCAAAAAATAATAATTAACCAGAGGCAGAATAATGGAAACATGGTTATTTCTTGGAAAATGGAATAAATTTTCGTTACTACACCAGCTGGCATGCGTTTATTCAAAAAAGCATACTATAAAAAAACAGTATATTTGGATAAATTTATTATCGCTAACTGAAATAATGTCATTAATATTAAATATAATCTTACACAAACTACACGTAAATTCATGTTCTGAAACCAACAACGATTCCATCACACATAGAAACCTCCCTAATTGTATTAAAAAAAATGTACTGAATTTATGGATAAAAAATTATATTCGGCAAGGCAGAGTAATTATTTTTACTGAAAACCCGTCTGTTGCAAAATGGATTAATAAAGACAATAAACAGGTAATCTGGGTGTATGTCAGACCTGCATGTATTCATTGCGCACTGCATATTGATCATTTTTTTAAAAAAAATGATACTGTCATGGTAGAAAAAGCAGATTTAATCATCAATGATAATGAGTTAAATAAAATATCTGCTGAACTGTTAAGTATCCATGAACAAAAAAAGAAAATTTATCAATTATCTATGCCCTTTTTAATCTTCACCAATAACAACTTCAGCAAACAAAAAAATACCCGGAATACCGCAGGTTTTTATGGACCTATGGATGCGCAGATTAATATAGATCTTATTATTCAGTCAGCAATGGCAATGCCATCTTGGAAGTTCGAATTATATATTACTGATGGTAAAATACCAGGCGAACTAAAAACGTTACCCAATGTCTTTATTTACAAAAATTGTATAGAAAATACTTTTTTTCATCACTGGGATATCGCTTTATTACCCTATTCCAATTCAATACACCATACTTGCTGTAACCCACCTATGATAAAAGACTATATAAGTTATGGTCTTCCTATCGTATCAACCACGATCCCCGCTACTGAGCGTTTCTCTTCTTTTATAGTACAACAACGCCCGAAAGAGCCTTTTTCGCATGCAATAAACAGAGCGTTACAAATAAAACCAATTGCAGCTCCGGTCAATTTTCAACAAGGATGGAATTATATTACCAACGAAATAAATGAGAAAATTTATCAGTTGTGGGAAGAACTATCTTCACCTGAAAATTTTGACAAATGACAGGGTTCCTGGTATCAC
>JAPORK010000343.1 GCA_026710285.1 Endozoicomonadaceae bacterium
CGCAGCATTAAAACCCGCGGATGCTAAAAGATAGTCACCACCTTTAGCAGGAATCATCTCATGTTGAATAATATGACCGGTCAGATCATACACATTGTGTAGTTTATCACCCACAGGATCAATGGTATCAGAAATATGACCAGAAGCATCATAACGATACTGTACTATTCTGCCCATGGGATCTTCAGTCTTTATAAGACGATCAAAACCATCATAGGTCATGATCGAAACCTTCGCATTTGGCTGCTGATCTCCTCGAGTGCATAGTGTCGTAACAGTGGGTAAGATGCCTGATGTTGCAGGCAATATAATTTTCTCTACAGGTTTTCCTGTCACGTTATTGCGATCAATGATTACAGCAGTGCGATGATTTTGTCTGTCCGTTGTATAATGAATGATACAACGATGTGCATCATCATATTGTGTAACCTCTGTTTCTCCGTCAGGCAGGTATTTTTTGGTCAGGCGCCCCAAAACATCATAATCAAAATAGGTGGTAAGCGCTGCTGATATTCCTCTGTTCTGACCATTATCGATATAACGTGTTTTCTCTGCTACTTTTCCTGCAGCATTGTAACGTGTCTGTGTTTGTTGTTGCCATAATCCGGACTGAAAATGTCCCTGAAGATCAGTTTTTTCAATATAAGTTCCCAGTATTCGCCCTAAACCATCAAAAACTATTTTCTTATGCATACCATCAGGCGTGGTTACAATAACATTGTTTTTGTCTTTAGACAGTGTATATTGATAATGAGTTGTTGTTTCAAAAGGAGTGCTGACCGCATCAGTTCGTGCTATTACTCGACCCATCTCATCATAGGTAAAAGTGTGAATGTTTTGCTTGTCCGCAGAAGTAACACGCAATGTCTTAGGAAAAAATAAGCTTTTTTCAATCACTTTTGATAATACAGGTTGATGATTAACTACATCTGTATAACCTGAAATAGTTTCCGTACCATTGTTATTTAATATATACTGATAATGATGTGTAATTTTGTGAACACTGCTTGTTGGCAGATTTGTTCCAGATAATTCTTTTTGTTTTAATAAACCATAAGTTAGATGGTTACTGCTATTATTATAATACTGACGTATTTCTGTTCTTTGCATTGTGCCATGTTTGACTGTTTTTTTATAAAGTACCAGCGTATATCCCTGCTTATTTATGTTATCTTCTTTCTTATAATACATACTTGTTATTACAGGAGACAATTGCATGCCTTTTTTCACAGACGCAGGAAAATTTTTTATCCCTTCTTTTAAAGAAACTACAGGCCAGTCATGTGGTGCAGCAGGGCAATGATTGTCTCCATATTGTGGACAATAAGTTATTTCTGTTCTACGACCATAACTGTCAGTTTTGCTAATTATCCGTCCATTATCATCATAACTTCTTTTAGTCACACTCACTGCCGGAGCAGATGAATTTTCTCCCCAACTTGTAGTAACTACTTTTAAAGGTAGAGAGTAGGTAGGCGGCAATTGATTAAAGGAAGTATTTGCACAACCATCTTCTGTGTCTGTACGGCAAAAATAAGCTTTAGTTTCATAAAGGAGCTGACCACTTTGATCACTGATAGTTTTCTTGTCAATCAATAAGTGGTACTTATTATAAGTTCTAACAACCTTTACCCGTCCATTGTCTTCTTCTGTTTTATAGGTATAGCTGGCAGGTGCTTCAAACAGCAGATCCGTTTTCAAACCAGGCATTTCGTTTAAACCAGAATTGTAAGCAAGATAATCATGATCGTTGCTGTTGACAGAAGTATAACGATAATTTATTGTCATCGGTGGTTGGTTTGTACCAGGTATCATCTCAACCTGTCTGACCACACACATTGGTGTAAATGAATGAAACGAATTTTTACTATTTGAAATAGCAGGTAATTTCATCGCATACTGACAATCATAAGTAAACTTTTTTTCCATTCCGGTAAAATAATGAATATCAGTTAACAAATCCTGATCATAATAATTACTTCCGTAACTTAAATGAATGACTCTGGAACTATCAGTAATTTGCTGATTATTATTTTTGGGGAACCAGATATTACGAACCTGGTTATTATTCAAGCTGATATGTACATTCTCTGGTTTTCCCTGCACGTCGTAGCTGGTGACAATCAGATAACCATCTTTCCTTGTTAATGTGATTGAATGACCGTAATCATCTGTAATTTTTTGTAATAAATGACTTCCTGGCACATAACTAAAATTAACACCCTCACCATTTTGCTGCTCCAAACGAATTTCATAACCATCACTATTTAAAATGTCCCTTAATCCGTTTGCAGAAGTAATGATCAAATGTCCTTTTTTACTGGTAATTATAACATCTTTTAGCTTGTGATATTGTGGAAACCAACTTCCATCACTTTGTTGTTGTAGGAAAAAACTTTTTCCTGCAGAAGTATTTAACTGATGTGTAACAGGATTATAATGTGTCAGATTCCATGTCCAGCCATGACCAAGACCATCCGGATTACTTTTTGCACTACTGTTATAATTCATTTCCAGATCAATATCAGGACCGTGACCAAAATTGCTTAATAACAGCCCTGCTTTCACAGAAACAAGCAGTGAACCTGTTCTTGGATCTACTTCACTGTTTTCACTTTTAGCAAAATTAAAAGAATTTGACCAAATGGATATAGTGCCACTATCACCACCTGATGCCAGTAGCAATGGATGAAATTTATTAGCTTTATTATTTTTATCTGTTGCATTTTTTTGTGACTTGCGTCGTTTAGATAATATTTTATTATGCGTATAATGAATATATTGAGTAGCTCTGTTTTTTCCAACAGCAAAACTGATTTTTTCAAAACACAACATTAAAATCAGAAAAAATATCTTTTTAATGAATAAGCATGATTTTTTATTTTTATTATTCATGTGTGTATCCTTACTGACATTAATTATTAAGTTAAAGTAACTAAATCATTTTTAAATAAACTGTTATACAGTTGGACAAAGATTATTGATTTTAGTTTTATCTCAAATTAAAAAGACGAAGTAATAATTTATTGTTTTTTAAAATATATAAAATATTTAGCAGGGTGTATAAAAAATTATGCTTTATGCTGTGGACTTTTTATTAGTGTTGTTTTTTTATTAGTCTGTATCCTTTTAATTTAACAAAAAAAACGATGATGAGTCCTGATGAAATAATAGCCGCAGATATTCTGCAAACGTAGATAAAAGAGAGTTGCAGATCAAGTGTAATCTGGTTTATATAAAAAAGTAATGCCATAGAAAATACAATACCAATCCCTGTGAACATTTGTTGTATAATTGCCTGTATATTGCATGCATCACTGATTTCTCTGTGTTCAATAGTAATTAACATCATTGAATTCATAACAGTATAAAGTAAAGACATGCTGAAACCTAAAAAAGACAAAATAATCCAATAAAACCAGTACAAATGTAAACTGGTGATATTTTCCATTAAAAGAAATGAAATTGATGTTAGCAGTATAGCCAGCACAAGACTGTTATACAGACCGATTTTTAAAAGTAAACTTGAAAAAAATTTTGCAATTGCACCAAAGAGAAATATGATAGCAATTAGTATTCCTACCTTTAAAATGCTCAGATGAAGATACTTTTGTAAATAGATAGATAAAATAATTGAAATACCTGTCATCCCTATCCTTGATGTAATATTAATTAATGTCCCGATAAAAAAGTTGGGATCGGAAAATACAGATAATTTTAAAATATTATTTTTATCTTTAAATTTGTAAAGAATAAAATGCAGTAATAAGCAGATAGCTCCTGTTGACAGGCAATATATAAAGGTAGTGATATGCGCTTTATTAAAAGACTCAATACCGACAGATATTAGCATCAATGCAAAAGACAATGTCACAAAGCCATAAAAGTCAAATTCTGTATAATTTTCTGTTACTGATTGTGAAACTTTATCTTTTATAAAAAAATAAATGAAGACCATTAATAGCAGGCAAAGGGGGATATTAAAATAAAAAGCATAGCGCCATGAGATATAGTGTGTAAACAGAGCACCAATGACAGGACCTGATGATATTCCTATCATTGCAGGCAAATTAGATAATCCAATTGACATAACAATATTTTTTTTGCTGCTGTTCTCTATAAGCATAATGGTAGAAACAGAATAAGCAACAGAAGCAGATATTCCCTGAATAAAGCGTGAAAAAGTAAACAGGACAACATTTTCAGACATTCCACAAACCAGTGAACTGAATAAAAATAAAATAATGGTAATTAATACGACATTTATTTTTGACCAGGTTTTACTTATCCATGCAACAGCGGGTATAAAAATACATGAACCTATAATATACCATAATATTGAACTGGACATGCTTGCTTCACTTACATGAAAATCTTTTGCGATTTTAACAATCAATGTTGATAAAAATGAAGTATCTGCTTGTTTTAAAAAAAGGATAGATCCGGACAATATTAACAATTGTATTTCTTTTGTGTTCATATCAGTCGAGTATGCTATTTTCATAATTGAAAGAAGAGTTAGCGAGAAAAGAGTGAGATAACTCAACCTTATGACCTAAGTTTTTACTGATTGCACTTTTGTAAATTTCATTTGCAAATAATATATCATGTGAACCCATACCTACAACAGAAACGAGTATTTTTTCATTTTCGCTTGTTCGCATAGATTGATTTTTTGCAATAAATGGGGTGACATGTTCTATTTGTTCTGCTTTAATTAAGCCTTTAACATAAGCAGCATAAATAGGACCTTTTTCTCTTTTTTTTATCATTTTCCAGTTATCAACATAATATTTATCCATATTGAGTAAAGTATCAATATCACAGTCATTGAAACCCAGATTAAAAAATACAGCACCTTTTTTTAATCTGGCTTTTTTTACAGGTGCTTCATTAATATCATTATTAGGAATACAACCAATAATAACATCAGCAGAAGAGATAATATCATGATTCAGTTTGTCAATAGCCCACAAAGAACTACACGTTCTTTGTTGCATTTCTTCAACGAAAGTATATTTACTTTGTCCTCTTGAATAAACACCTACTGAAACATTTTTATCTAAAAAAATGTTTAATGCCAGAAGATGAATTTTCATATGTAGACCTGCCCCTATAAATAAAATATTTTTTATTTTATCCGGTTTTAAAATGTATCGACTCAGTAGCCTTGTAACGGCTGCTGTTCTGTAGGCTGATATAATATCTCCGTTTACTAGTGCACTTAATTCTTTGGTTTCGTGGTCAAATAACGCAATGACACAGCTAAAAAAACGTAAATTATTTTCTGTCTTTTTTTCTCCTACGCCAATCATTTTAACGCCGTACATTGTCCGGTGATGTTCATCTTTATCTGCTAAAATTGCACACGGCATAATATTAATGTAACCCTGTGCATCTTGATTTTTTAATATTGTTTTGGAGGGTAGATTAACGTTCCCGTTAAAATTTTTTATAAAGCTTTTTTTTACAATTTGCTCCGCAAAGTCTATATCTGTGACATTGCAAGATAGTACATCTTGTTGATTTAACACTGTAAATGTATGTTTTTGATTAATCATCAATTATTTCCTTGTTTTAATTATTTAATTGATTCGTCAAATGAAAAACGCCTCAAATTAATGAATAGGCATATAAACGTAACTTAATTTGTTTTTTTTATAAAATAAGATAAAGATATTTGATTGTTACCGTGAATAATTTTTCAGCATGTGCTTTTCAAGTGTTTCGTACAGCATTTTCTTATTATTGTCACTTTCTACAAAAAATTATGCACAGGTGCTTATGCATCTGATAATGCTAAGTATCCAATTAAAATGCAAAGGTATTTTATATTCTGTCCGGACTTTTCATGTGTTTTTCACTAATCAACGGTAGCGTTTTGTATTCTGTACTATTTATTAATTCAGACAGCTTTAAGTAATAATTGTTCCTGTATTACTAAAACATTGTCATGATTTTTTTACAGGTTATAAATATTGATAAAAAGTTACTGTTTTTCAGTTGTTTGTATTGTGTAGCACCATTTTACTATGCGTACTAAAAAACAAAAAACAGTGTTATTGCTCATCATTTACTTTCTGCAAAAAATTATAAACAGGCTCTGAGATCTGTAATGATTTAAAACCAGAGAAAAAATTAATCATAATCTGCCTGATGCTGTGGCTAATCTATCCAGGCTATCAATACATTTCACAAAAATATTCCGGATAAAAACCGGAATATGTGTAGTTATTGATTAAGCGCTTCTTTTTGTTTTTCAATAATAAGCTTTATCCCTTGTTGCGCCTGCTCCATCATTTTTATTGCATGTTGTTGACTGAACAGATTGCCATTTTCTGCTGTTCCCTGTATTTCTATAAAATCACCCTTTTCATTCATGACAAAGTTCATATCTGTTTCAGCATTAGAATCTTCCATATAATCAAGGTCAAGTAAAATATTGTCGTTGTACAAACCAACAGAAACAGAGGCAACTAGATATTTCAGTGGGTCATTTTTAATAATTTTGTTGTACTGCATATAGCGGATGCAATCTGTCAAAGCAACACATCCGCCGGTAATTGCTGTGGTTCTTGTTCCTCCATCGGCCTGAATAACATCACAATCAATGGTGATTGTATTTTCACCCAGGAGATCCAGGTTAATCGCTGCTCTTAGTGAGCGTCCAATTAAACGCTGAATTTCCAATGTCCTGCCTGTCTGTTTTCCACGCGAGGCTTCACGTTGATTTCTTTCGGTCGTCGCTCTTGGCAACATGCCATACTCGGCAGTTACCCAACCCTGCCCGGTTCCTTTCAGCCATCTGGGAACACTTTTTTCAAGACTTGCGGTGCAAATAACTTTTGTCTGACCCGATTCAATAAGTACAGATCCTTCCGCATTACGGGTAAAGTTCCGAACGATTTTAATTTCACGCAGTTGATCTGCTTGTCTTCCACTTGGACGCATAACATACCTTTTATCAAAAAAACATTCCGGTAATTATAACGAAAATATAAATTTTGTAGAGAGAAAATTAAAACAGATTTTTGTTCAAACTGATATTAAATTTGTTTATTCGTTGTTTGTGTTACAAAAATGTGTTTTTTTTATGAACAATAAATAACATGTTTTACTGGATAAAGTCAGCGGGAAGCTGATTTATGGAGATAACCATGCTGTTAACTTTGCATAATATTTATGACGAACAGATAGGGGTTCATTGACCAGGTTGTGAAAAGCCTGTGGTAATAAAAACAGTTCTGATGAACAGAAGAGCGCAGACAAAAAGGCGACGTTATAGGACCAGTCTACAGTTTTATCACGTTCTCCCTGAATAATTAAGGTTGGAATGGACGTTGTATTATCTGACTGATGAATTTCATCTACCCATTTATAAAGTGCTCTCACCCAAGATAAAGCTACTCGATTATATTGTAACGGATCTTTTTTTAATAAAGTAGCAAAAGCAGGATCTAGCAAATTTTTTGATTTTTTCCGTTTAACTGTTTTAACAAAAGGAGAGAGTAGCCGACACATGATTTTTGAATATTTCCAGTGGATAATTTTAACCAGTGGGGCCAATAAAATAATTTGATCAATGGTATTGTATACAGACGTGATGTGATTTATTAGTATACTGTTTGTGATGATAGCGGCACCAGTACTTTGTCCAAAAAGACACCATGGCTTTGGAAGCTTATTGTTTGCATGCGCTAGACAGTGCTGCAATACATCGGAATAAACAGAAAAATTTTCAATGCCGTGTCGTTCACCTGAAGATAAACCGTGTCCGGGTAAATCAAAGATGAGGACCGCATAAGAGTGCTCAAGGAAAAACCGGATAATATGACCATACAGTCCGGTGTGATCAAAATAGCCATGCACAATAAAGATGGTTTTTTTGATTATGGCAGGTTGCCATGTTTGTACATAAATCTGCAAATTATTTACTTTGATATAACCGGCATTATAATGAAATGCTTTCTCTGAAGGCAGACCATAAAAAGCTCTGTATTCATCTTTTAACTGATCTGTATCGGATCTTTTATCCCATGTGAATAAAAGTTTTGGGTTGTCAAATTGCTTTAAATTCACCTGATATCCCCGCTGTTTTTATTTTATATATTTTTAGTATATATCCTTTTAAATCAATAGCTTAAAAGAATAAAAGCACTTAGAAAATAATGGTAGCACCGCAAATATACCGGTTTTCTGTAGTTTCAGCGCAACAACAGAAACCATTTTGATTTAAATTTTAAACTAGTATAATAAAATTTCATTAATGCAGACTGTTAGTCTGTGTTTTTATATCAGGTAAGAGAAAATAATAATGCAAAAAAAATATCACCATCATCAACGTCCACACAGTGTTGGTTATCTGCCGGCAGCATACTTTATTATAATCACTGCGATTATCATGGCAGTATGGGCTTTTGGCAGTTATTATCTGTATACGGTGTTTGAACCTTCTGCCAGAATATGTTTTCCGCCTCTGCACGGATGTGTGCCGGTTTCCCGTGCCGGTGAAAGTTTTGTCTCCGGTGTTTTTTTCAGAGCAACTGTATTACCAGCCTCGTCTCTGTTGGCGATCTCTTTTTGGTTTGGTATTCAGTTTTTAAAGCACATTAGTCCTCATCATTTATATTGTACACGGACAATATTATTTATTTTAGGTGTAGTCCTGTGTCCGTTCTTTCTCATTATTTGTGAAGCTATTTTGAATGGTACGGTTAATAATCCACTGGAGGAAATGCATGAATTTTATGCAAAACTTGCTTTTCTCACACCGCTATTATTTCAAATTATCTATTCAATAACACTCAGCAAAAACTGGAAACATCCGTTGCCTAAAATGATGATTATACTCACACTGCTGAGCCTGGTCTGCTTGCTGTTAATGTTTCGTATTATTCCTGTGGCTATTCCCCGTTTTGGAACAATGATGGCGTGGAATCTGTTGATTACGTTTATTTTGTGGGTTATGTTGATGGGAATTAGTGTTAAAACCTATTTTTCTTGTGCGCAACTTAGCAGATAAAGATGCAGTATACGGGTCGTGATTCAGACTGATCAGACAGTTACCCTGCACGCCGTAAAGCCTCGCCCTTCAGGGTCCTGTCTCTTAGTCACATTTTTCAGGTTTAGTTTTTTTTACTCTGGCATGTTTGTTTCTTGCCGAATATACCAGCCTTTCGAGCGTAC
>JAPORK010000099.1 GCA_026710285.1 Endozoicomonadaceae bacterium
CAGGTTACACCTATTTGGTGTGAGACGATGAAGCACACTAATGAATATGCTGAATATCTTAAGAAACAAGCGGATTGTAAGAGAATAGAGGAGGAGCTGATCAGGGTCGAATCTGTTTGGTGTGATACGATGTTCACAACACTGTTACAAAAGACAGATACTTATATTTTTAAAAATTTAGATAAAAACGTAAAAGAATCAGTCTCATACCTGAGAGATAGATTATATTTTGTTGGTTGCAGATCATCCAAACTTGCAGAAGCTGATCTGAAGACAATTAATGCTTTGTTATACCATTGCAGATCTTTTTTATACAAAACTAACGACCATCCCACCGACAAAATGTTAGAGGCATTAGATCAGTTGAGTGTCCGAATTGCCACCGTAGAAATTTCCAAACCTAATACTTCTGGTGGCGACGCCTCCACTGGTTCTACGTATTTTGGTAGTGAATATTTTTCCTATTTATCATCAATCCTGAGCGTTAGCTCATGGTTACCATTTTCAGCACCTCAACCTAAAGTGGTTCACCCCCTGCCATCCTGTTGGCCATACTATGTTTCTATACTGGTACAGTTATCTGAAGTCAAAGCGCTCTGGATAATACCAAAAAAAGAGGAATGTTTTGACAAAGCGATAAAAGCAGAGGCAAGGATTGATGAACTCCTGCAAAAGCAACAAATCGAGGGTAAAGAATGGAAGATTTTTGAACCTCATTCTTTTAAACCAGACAAAGAACATGAACCAGAAGTTACAGTGGAGCGGGTGAATGCTAATATAAACCCATATGATTATGATACAATCGACGTGGCATTAACCGTCATTCCTGAAGGGATGACACTCATTAGAGAGTGGAAAATTTCGCAATCTGTAAAAATATCTAAGCTATCAACTCAGTTTTCACGTAATTATCCCAAAACCGCAGATCAACTTGAAGGTTTAGCAACAAAAGCAACAGCGTTAAGCCAGCGGCGACATGCTCTAAAGCTAGATTTTAGCCGAGAGAGTGATCTCACTAATGAAGATGTTATTCAGTGGGAATCAGATGCCAAAGTGTTGCTGGATGAATACGATGACTATCTTAAAAAGAATCCTTATCAGATAAGCATTATAAGAGATATGACTTTTAAAATCCAGAGTGAGGGGAAAAAAATTTTTTTGGGAAATCATGCAACATTGCAAAGAATAAGATTGTTTTATACTGATATCGTACGCTTGCATGCTAATAATAAAAAGCATGAAATTATAGGTCTTATCAAACAGGCTATGGAAAAAAAAGATGCGAGTAAGACGATAAAAGTTATTACTCATAGAATGGATTATTTACTGGATAACTGGATCAAACAACAACTCTTTAGTGTTTGCCACCTGAATATTTATTGCAACAAAAACAATCTTGTGGAAAACTCATGTAGAGACCCTATAAAAATCTGTCTTAATGGTATAATTTTTTTTGTAAATCTCTATGAGACCGTTCGACTATTAAAACCCACTGATGTTACAAAGGATAGTTCCACTATGGCTTGCTGGCATCAGTTTGAAAGTCATGTAAAAGCATACCTTGACAGTGGAAAAATAACTGAGTATTTTGATTTGCTTCGCCAACAGCTAGATAACGATAGTATCTGGTCAAAAAGTGATGACTACAGACAAGCGGTTACTTTATTAACTCCATACTTCTGTAAAGAATCTGTTAACACTGTATGCTTTGATGATTATCTTACAATAAACTTTAATCCACAGGAAAAACCACTGACTGATTTATGCGTAAATATTACTATGTCAATGGCTATGCACTCTTTTCAATACCATTTAGATTGCCTTAAGAGTAAAAAAATGACTGTGATGGAGTGGGAGCATAGTAAAAAGAATTTGCTGGCAATTACTAAATTTACTTTCGACGGACCTCTTTCCTGTTATTGGTTTCATTTACTCTATTTTGGATCCATAATTAAAAACAGGACAGACGAACTGGTTTCGCTCATTAAAAACAACTGTATACTCTCTGCCACTGTATCTTGTCCGGAAGGTGAAACTACCGTTGATCAAGGTGGAGATAGTCTGCCTGCAAATAAAGCCAGTAAGAAAGCAGAGCCTTCTGATAAATTATCAATATATACACAGCTAACAGAGGTTGAACGACAGAAGTTAGTAGAGAGTCTTTTAGAAGAGGAAGGAATTGTAAGCAAACCTCAAATAGCTCATCAGGTAAAAAAGCAGTCTTTTACTGCACCAACGGCTGTATGGCGAACAGAAACCGAAAACACATCAGATAAACAGCAAGAGTCAACAGATGTAACAAAAATAGAAAACCAGGAAGATCTTCTTTTTAGTGAAGCTGAAAAAGCAATATGCAGTGATCCTGGTTTAGCTATTGAGCTGTTAGAAAAAATCAATAGTAAGGCAACAGCAGAAAATAATGAAGCTGTTATTTACAGATCAGTGCTTGGTCTGGCGGAAGCTGCTGCACAACTTTTGTTACCACAGATAGCATATATTCCAAAAGCGACAAAAGTTCTTAAACAAATAGAAGCAGAAATGCAAAAAGCGCTGAAGGAGCAAACTTTCGAAATAAAATATAGTAACTACAAAAAGTTACTGGACTACATAGATTTAGCGCTTACACGGCACAGTGATATCAGCACAGGAATTAACAGGTATCAACGGTATCTTGATAGTGCTAAATACACCACTCAGGCTTTGGAATCAGAGACTCTGTCAACAGGTGCTGTAGGGGCAATAAAGGAGAAATGTGCAACATGCAAACAATACATAAAACAATATGCAGATTATATTACTACTCTTCTTAAGTGCATAGAGTGCCGGAATAAAGCATTGCCTTATTTAATGCGCAATCAGGAACAATTGAGTGATGATGATCCTAAACGACGAGCCGCACGAAAACAAAATGCAATTCTTGTAAAAAAAGCAACTCAAACCTTTACCCATGTTTTGAATGAGCTTAAAAAATATAAGTAAAAGGTGTTTATTCAAATTGTGGTATCAAAAGGTTTTTGTATGATTTTTATGCTTCCGGGTGGTTATAGCCCGGGACAAAAATAAAAGTTATTTTCAAAGCCTGCTCATCACTCCATAAATATTGCGTTATAGTGTAGATGAGAAAGTATTATTACGACCATCCTGGTCGCAACTCGTTTTCAAACTTTCAGCAACACTGAGGATTGTATATGTCAAAATCGTTTGACTATGACCTGATTGTCATTGGGGGAGGCTCCGGAGGAGTGCGCGCCAGCCGTATGGCTGCAAGTCATGGTAAAAAAGTCGCCCTGGTTGAACACCAGGCACTGGGTGGTACCTGTGTTAATGTTGGGTGCGTACCGAAAAAATTATTTGTTTATAGCGCACACTTTGCGGAAGATTTTGATGACTCAAAAGGATTTGGCTGGTCAACAGATAAGCCATCATTTAACTGGCATACATTAAGAGATAACAAAACAAGTGAAGTTCATCGACTCAATAACATCTATAACAATTTACTTGAAACAGTGGATGTGCAGTTAATTAAAGGAAGAGGAACATTACAGAATGCTCATACCGTTCGTGTAGACAATAAAGACTATACAGCTGCCCACATTTTACTTGCAACAGGTTCCAGACCTTTTATACCGGATATTCCAGGTTCTGAACATGCTTTAGTATCAGACGACATTTTTTACTTGGATGAACTGCCAGAAAAAATAGTGATAATTGGTGGAGGATATATTGCAGTTGAGTTTGCCTGTATCCTCAACAGCTTTGGCGTTGATACGACGCTGGCTTACCGTGGCGACATGTTGTTGCGTGGTTTTGATACAGATATTCGTCAACGTATCAGCACAGAGTTGATAAAAAAAGGAATTAAATGCCGCTTTAACAGCAATGTCAAATCTGTTGATAAACAGGGAAATGGTCAACTCTGTCTGTCATGGGATAATGGTGAAAGCAGCAAAGCAGACCACATCCTGTTTGCAACCGGACGTATTTCCAACACTACTAACCTGGGTCTTAATAATGTAAACATTTCCACTAAAAATAACGGAGATATTATTGTTGGTGATGATTATCAAACCAATATCCCCAGTATTTATGCGTTAGGTGATTTAACCGGCGGTAAAAAACTTACACCTGTTGCACTGGCTGAAGCAATGCATTTTGTTGATCAACTATATCATGGTAAAAAAGAAAAAATGGATTATAGCAGTATTCCAACAGCCGTTTTTACCTTACCCAATATAGCCACAGTGGGTCTGACTGAAGAGGAAGCCAGAGATAAATACACCGAGATTAGTATATTTAAATCAGAATTTAAATCTCTAAAACATGCATTAAGTGGCAGAGATGAAAAAACTTTTATGAAAATAATTGTTGATAAAAAAACAGATAAAGTAGTCGGTTGTCATATGCTTGGTAATGATTCAGGAGAGATTATCCAGGGCATTGCTATTGCAATGAAAGCAGGTGCAACCAAAGCAATATTTGATAGTACAGTAGGGGTTCATCCAACGACAGCAGAAGAATTTGTAACCATGAGAGTTGCAACATCTTCTGACTAACTGTATGCAAAGACCTGGTGACATCCCCTCTTACTAAAGGCTATCTCCTGGTTACATTTTTTAAGCTCTGGTTTTTATTCACAGGTTTATTTTCTGCTGAACATACCAATCTTTACTGAATGTACAGTGGGCTGAGCCTGTCGAAGCATGGTTGCTTTTGATCTCTGGGCTTCGACAGGCTCAGCCCACGGATTTATGCCAAAAAGACTGGTATATTCACTAGCAGGCAACCTGTCAGGATAAAAATGAGGGCTAAAAAATATGACTGAGAGACAGCCCTAAAGGAAGGGTGCTCTCGTGCAAATTTGATGAAACCACAAACTGTAACTAACGCTGTATAATCAATTAATTAAACATTGCCTCTGTAGCTGAAGACCTTTTTGAAGGTACATCAAAAAAAGAGAAATGATCATAAGGCAGTGTTAATGCTATTGTTTTATCTCTTAAACTTGCAGCATCTGAAACAGAATCATAAGGAGTTTTGAGTTTTATTCTGCTGGTAACAATATGATTTGAACGATTACCTTTAGCGCATAATATACAATTTCCTTTTTCTGGAAAAGCATAGAAACCTTTTGATATCGGCTGATAAAAAATTGTTGGTGCAATGAGTTGCACATTATTACTATCTGAGTCTTTAGCCATAATAGATATAGGCATTATCACTGCATAGTCTCTTTCAGTCTCAATATCTATTACATTGCTATCAGATTCTTTCGCCTTTCCATCTTTAGTATATTGCGCTGTATTTCTTTCTACCTGTTCGAGAAATACCTCCATATCTACTGGTATTTCAGCGGTGTAAACAGTGCTTTTTGTTTTATCATTTTCTTGTTTTTCAAAGGTTATTGGCTCCGAGTCTACAAACAATTTATCAATGTAAGTAGATAGAGTTAAATCATCTTTTGGCACTTTTATTTTGTTTGTAATAAGTGCTAATGATTGCGGACTTATATGTAGAGTTATTTTTATAGTAAAGGCTTTTAAATAAAGAGGGATAAAAAGAAAAATAACAATAAGAAATTTTGAGAGAGATGCCATTTTATTGTACCACCGTAAATGTATTGTAAAGTTAAAGAGATCAAACTTCATCTAATATTCATGATGAAATTTTTTCATTGTTTTTACAGTTTGTGATTATTTATATATTCATCGTATTCTCATGTTACTGAATGGCGAAGCATAGTTAGTATTACTGACAGCGTCAAAAATTTTCTATGCTTTGAATTGACTGTTATTTAAAGTGCAGTTTACTGGTATTTGTTGTCTTGAGTAAAAACAATACCCTATGAAGTTGTTTTTCTGCCAATAATATAAAACAAAAGATGTATATTTTTATATTAGGATTTTATTTTCTTTTGTTAATATATCCTGACAGACACTTTATGTTTTAATAAAGCATCATTGTCAGATGAGTAGAATATTTTTTAACAGATCAGATGGGTTTACTGAATTAAACGTTAGTGTTTTTTATACACAGTGTACACAAGACATTATTGGTATCAGTTAACATTGCTCTTAAGCTTTGTCTGTCAGCAGAGGTTAACGCAGTCTTATTTTTAGCTTTATTATCCAGGGTGTGCATTTTAGACTGAAGGTTTAGCGTTCTTGCAGCAAATTCTCCCAGGTCACCAAAACACTGTTTATTTGCATTAATAAGCGTATTTTGTAAGTTAAGCATACTTTTTATTTGTTGTGCTTCTCCCGTTTCGGCAAGCGCTATCAGAGATGTTTGTAGCTCATATATGTGAGGATTAACTGTCTCTTCATAAACAGCTGTTACCTTCTTTGCGTAAGAAGAAAGAAGATTATCCACAACAGGAACATCTGCATTAGGGGTGCTACTCGCAAAGAGACTACCAAGCTTGCCAGCAAGATAACCAACACCCCTATATAGCGTTACTGCTCTTTCCCCTGTTGCAATATCTTTTAAAAAAGTAGCTGTCAGGGATACCCTTGATAAAATACCTGTATCTGCATCTCCCTTAAAGCTTACAGTCTGTTTAACTGTCGGTGCTGTAGTACCAGTAACCTGGCGTCCTCCCGCTGTGCTTGTTTTTTTAACTTTCGCAGCTGCACCTGCTAATTTTTCTCCGGGACCCACAGTTGTTGGTAGGGGTAATGGTGCATCTGGTCCAAAATCAAGTCTTCGTCTGGCTGGCATAATTTTCTCCTTTTTTAATTTCAGTTATATTGATTGTAAAGACATGCTTATGTCTGAATTTTTATATTCAATGGGTAATATTTGACCTGACAGACACTGCATACTTTAATAAAGTGCCTTTGTCAGATAAATATAATATTTTCTTACTGATCAGATAGTGCCCCTAAAATCTGCCTAAATGTTTCGTTCATGCATGAAATTTGCGGATCTGATAAGAATTTCTTTTAACGCTTCTCTTCGCTCAGGAGTTAACACAACACGTTTTCTGGTTTTTGAATTTAGTCTTCTTATTTCTGTATTGAGTACCTTGAGCAGATTTTGATACTTTTCTACATCACCGGGGTTATATCCAAAGTCAAGAATTAAGAGTTTTTGTTCCTGAAGCTCTGCTTTGATCTCGTCAGGATTTCCTGTCATAGCAAGATCAGTGAATTTTTCCAGGTCTTCTTCTATCAGTTGTTTTTCAGTGTTAGGCGTTTCGGCGTTGTCTATCTCCATGGGATCGTTACCATTAACAACGTCCGTAGGTAGATTTGCATGAGAATTGTCATCTCTGATATTATCATTAAGAGGCAACGCTGTACCAGAATCACTATCTCCGGAACCCTCTGTACCGGCAAACTTACCAGTGATGTAACCTGAAGTTTTATATACAGCAACTGCGCCCGCTACTCCGACTAAAGCCCCTCCGAAATAAGCACCTGTCGCAGCTACTGCTGCTGGTGGCAGAGTTTTCTTTAATATATTGCCTGTTACTCTGACGGTTTTTAAGCCTGCTTCCCTGACTGTACTATTCTGGCTGGCTGCTGCAACAAACTGAACTACCTTCTTTGCTGTTTCACTTGTTCCTGCCGGTAAGTTTCTTGCTGCGAAAAATACTCTTTCGGGTAAATCTTTCATTTTACCGGCTTTTTCGACAGTCATAGAAACTGCACGCCCTCCCAGGGCTGCTAATTTAGCGGCTATGCTTCTTGGTCTTGTTGTAACTGTTTCCTGGGCAGTCGTAACTAATACCAGATTGTTTGCTGCGGCGGTATTGTTTGCTGTGGTGGTAGCGTTTCCATCTAACATATCTCATCTCCTTTTGAGTTTTGTTTTTAATGATGTTTTTATCACTGTTTTTTTCAGTTCATCGCAATCACGTATAAGATAAGACTTACAGAGTGAATTAAAGTTTGACCGGATATAACACAGATGTTATAAAAACTAACAAAAAAGTGGTGTGATTTTTTAAAAAAACCTTAAAAATTAATATCTTAATTAGAAAACAAAAATTGTTATTTCTGGATGATTGAAGAAATGATCTGTACTCATCTGGCAAATGTTTTATAAAAAGAGCATGCTCATAAAGTATGAGAACAGATCCGGGGTTCAGTTCACCATACATAAAAAAACCACCATTTGAAAAAATGGTGGTTAATATTCAGAAGTTATTTTTGCAAAAAACTACTGGGTGATTATTGCTTTTTGTTAATATTTAGTCTGACAGACACTTCATACTTTAATAAAGTGCCTTTGTCAGATAAATATAACATTTTCTTACTGATCACATAGCTCCTTCAAAATCTGCCTAAACTTTTCGTTCGTTTATGAAACGTCCGGCATTGGTAAGAACTTCTTTTAACGCTTCCCTTCGCTCAGCAGTTAACACAACGGGTTTTCTGGTTTTTGGATTTAGTTTTCTTATTTCTTTGTTGAGCGCACCAAGTACATTTTGATACTCTGCTGCACTACCAGGGTTGTATCCAAAGTGAATAACCCAACCTTTCAGATTCTCAGTCTTTGTTCTGATCTGCTCAAGACTTTCTTCCATGGCAAGAGTATTGAGTGTGCGTAGGAAGTTTTCTGCCCGTTGTTCCTCACCTGTGTTCCCTGTTTCCATAGGCTCGCCGTTATTAACAGTGTTCGCAGGTGGATTTGTACGAGCATTGTCATCTGTGGTACTACCAAGAGGTAGAGTTTGACAAGATTTTTCATCTGTAGCATTACCAAGAGGCAGAGTTTGACAAGATTTGTCATCTGTGGCACTACCAAGAGGTAGAGTTTGACCAGACTCGTCATCTGTGACCTTCTCATTAAGAGGCTGAGTTTGACCAGACTCGTCATCTGTGACCTTCTCATTAAGAGGCTGAGTTTCACCAGATTCGTCATCTTTGGCATCCTCATTAGGAGTTAGCTCTGTGCCAATATTATTTAAAAAGGCAAGAGGCAGTACTGCACCAGAACCATCATTCCCAGAATCTTCTGTACCGGCAAACTTACCAGCGATATAACCTGAAGTTTTATATACAGCGACTGCGCCGGCTACTCCGACTGCAGCTCCCCCCAAATAAGCACCTGTCACAGCAGCTGCTGTTGGCAGAACTTGCTTTAACACCTTTCCAGTTACTTGAACAGTTTTTACGCCTGCTGCT